>JAAXHO010000093.1 GCA_012270795.1 Candidatus Poribacteria bacterium | reverse complement strand
CAGTATCGTGTCAAGACAGACAAACGCAGCGGCATCGTTAACGATCCGAATCGTGTCAATGAGCCGCGATATATTGTGGATTTGATTGGGCGTGTTATCAATGTGAGTCTAAAGACGGTGGAGATTGTTGAGAGTTTGCCCGAATTGTAGGCGTTAGTTTCTGCTAAGACTTTTGAGGGTTCAATTTAATAGGACTTACGCATCGTAGCACAAACTTCCCAGTTTGTGCCGCATTCCGCTTCATTTTAACAAACGGTAATGCGGCAAAATTAATAGAAATGGTATTATGGTAAATTATACAATTAATTCTACATTCTGAGTTGTAGGAGCGACCTTTGGTCGCGACCCGGGAGGTCGCTCCTACAGAAGAGACCGCAAAGTCGCGACCAAAGGTCGCTCCTACAGAAGAGGTGTATAATTATTTCAATAATTCACCATAAATCTCGTGCTAAAACACATTTCCTCCCTCTGGGGCTTGGAGTGGGACTGGAAATGATCTATACACACTCCCTCTAGTGTCCTGTCCAGACTTATTTTGTAGGTCGGGTAGAACGAAGCGAAACCCGACTTTTACCAATGATAAAGCAACGCATGTCGGGTTTCGTTCCTCAACCCGACCTACAGGATTGATTAAATCATTATAATGTCTATTGCCGATTCACAAAGACTCAAGCAGCTGCATCTTGCTGCTGAAAAAGTGCAAAATTGGGATGGCAAAAATGAAAGCGGTGAGTTTGTGGCAAGTGGAGTCTATTTCTACACACTAACAGCAGGGGAATATTCCGCAACCCGCAAAATGTTGATTTTGAAGTAATTGAACAGTTCCATCACCCTTGACATCTGAGGAAAATTAGTATAAGCTTAACATAAGCTCGGTTTAAGAATGTTGAATTAGTAAACGGACTGCAAGTCCTAAAAAACCACTAATGGTTCTAAACCCCTATAATTCTTGGAAATAAAGGAGATATGATTGTGGCTGATAAAGAAGATATTGAAGAAACTGGATCTGATATTTCCAAACCCCGTATACGATATGCTCCTACGAATGGAGCAATTATTTATCCTGAATCAGATGGGAAACCTATGGCAGAAACAGAAATCCATCGAAATGCGATTATGAATGCGCTCCTAATCCTTATTGAAGCTTTCAAAAATAAACCTGACGTGTGCGTTTCAGGGAATATTTTCAGGGAATATGATGATGTACTATATCAAAGGAGACCCGAAGAAATCCGTTTCACCAGATGTCTTCGTTTCTTTTGGTATAGGCAAAAAACTGCGGCGCACATACCGCTTATGGGAAGAAGGAAAACCACCAAACTTTGTGTTGGAATTCTCAAGTGAGAACACATATAGGAGAGACCAAAATGAAAAAAAACTTCTCTATGCCTCAATCGGTGTGAAAGAATACTTTCTGTATGATTCCGAAAGACAATATCTACCGACACCCATCATGGGTTTCCGCCTAATTGAAGGAGAGTATGTTCCAATACCGGTAAGTTCTGATGGCAGTGTAATGTCGGAAACATTGAATATAGAACTGCGGTTAAGAGGCAAAATTCTCGGTTTTTACGATAGAGATTCTTCTAAGTGGTTGGAAACGCCTGCAGTTAAAGCAGCTGCAAGAGCAGACCAAGAAACCGCAAGAGCAAACCGAGAAGCCGAGATGAGAAAACAGGTTGAAGCAGAAGCAGCGAAACTCCGAGAAGAACTTGAACGTTTGAAAGCACAAAATACAAAGTAGCATACAAACATTCAAATAACCTCGCTCTATAGCAATAATGCGTTTTACCGACTTCCAGTCACCCCAACCGCTTTACGCACTTTCACCAAAATCGGCACAGCGATGTCACGCGCTTTTTCCGCACCTTGTTCAAGTACTTTATCCAACTCATTTCGGTTTTCCATCAACGCATTGTACTGCTCACGTTGTTTTGAAAAAGTTGACTCCAACAACTCATAAAGTTCATTTTTCATATCACCATAACCGAGACCTCCATCAAGATAGAGTCGACGTTTTGCTTCAACAGCATCAGCATCGGCAAAATGACGATAAATGGCAAATACATTGCATTCATCGGGGTCCTTCGGTTCTTCAGGACGTTTAGAATCGGTCACGATACGCATGACCTGTTTACGTACCTGGTTTGACTGGGCAAAAAGCGGAATAACATTATTATAACTCTTACTCATCTTTCTACCGTCAAGTCCTGAGATGGTCATCACCTCTTTCCGAATGACAGCCTCAGGAACAACCAGTACTTCACGATAGGTCTTATTGAACGTCATCGCTACGTCTCGTGTAATTTCAAGGTGTTGTTTCTGGTCAAAACCAACAGGAACGATGTGCGTGCCGAACAACAGAATATCTGCTGCCATCAAAATCGGATATGTATAAAGTCCTGAATTGATGTTTTTGTCCTCTTCACGACCTGCCGCAACATTCTCATCTACCAGAGTTTTGTATGCGTGAGCTCGATTGAGTAGTCCCTTTGATGTGAAACATGCTAACACCCACGACAACTCAAACACTTCCGGAATGTCCGATTGTCGGTAGAAGATTACTTCTTCGAGATTCAAACCTAATGCCAGCCAAGTTGCTGCGACTTGATATGTTAATTCCTCCAATTCTTTCTTGTTTTTAACAGTTGTGAGGGCGTGGTAATCTGCGATAAAATAGAGTGCTTGATAATCCTCTGCAAGTTCCAATGCAGGTTTGATCATACCCAAATAGTTGCCGATATGGGGTTGTCCAGTCGGCTTAATACCTGTCAATGCGATCTGTTTCAATTTTATTCTCCTTAGTTTTGTCTATCCTAATTATAACCTACAGAAACAGTTGTGTCAATTCAACCTATGCGTTACAACGGGAAAAATAAGCATGCATAACACACAATTCAATCCTATGTTCCACAACCACAGAGATGACGGATCAGTCTGCAATAGTGAAATCAGAGCTGATAAAGGGCTCATTATTGATAACAATGACAAGTTAGAAAATGGAACTATCGGCAGGAGCGGCAGGAATGTAAGAGCAAGTACAAATCCAAAACTGAAAGCCTTTGTATGAGCAGCCGGTTGAAATGTAGCGAAACATAGTCCAATCAGCGTAAATAGAATAGAACTTATCAATATTACAACTCCACATTTCAACAGAAGCGTTATGTCTAATCCACCGATGAAGACTGAAAGCACAAATAACGGGATTGTAAACCATATTACCCATAATGACCAAATCATGACTGCTGCCAACTTACCCAGTAGGATCTTGAAATTAGACAACGGTGTTATCAGTAATAACCCAACATTACCGCTGTTCTGCTGAAGTGAGTTTTGCCATGAAACCTTTGACCATTCTAAATGAAACGCATCAACTGCATGTCGTGTTACAAATAACTGAACGAAATAAATACATAAGATAAATAGGGTATATGTTTGTCTGTCAACATCAATGGGCATGCCATCTCGTTGTGAATCTGTTCCTTGTGCGTAAAACTCCAATGTTCCTAAAAAAAACAGAAGGACAAGAATTGACAGAAAGATAAAAAGTAAATTTCGGAATTTTCGAGAATTGGAATAAATTTGAAGATCTTTTTGGATCAATGCAATCATAAGTCAATACATCGGGTGTGTAAAGTTTTTTGCATGAAATTGAAATGAATGGAGTTCTTGCAAAGAATGTATACAAATGGTATCCTAGCCTAATAAATAAATCACTATTTTAGGAGAGGATACCAATGTCAAGTATATCATTAAATGTTTGTGAAAGCAACGATTGCCAAGATGTTATGAAATAGTGTGTGTGATTAATCAACAATTGAATGCATCTGATTGTGAACATTATTCCAATAATGGAATTTTTTAGTTGTTTTTTTGTGTTTTTTGTCCTTTTTTTAAAAGTGTTATCGATCGTGTCGTGGTAAGGGTTTTTAGCAGTTTTCTATTTTTGCAGAATTTTGAAAAAACAACTAAATTGCTTTTTTAACGTTTTTTGTGATTTTTGTGATTGTCTGTAGGTTTTTCATGATCATATCAACTTATTTTCAACTTCAGGATCTATTTCCTTTGCTTTTTTGAAGTCGATCTTGGCATCTTCGTGTTCTTCAATAGCTTGTTTGACAAGACCACGATTGTAGTATGCCAAAGCATGTTTAGATCTTTTTCGAATTGTTTCATTGAAACCTACAATTGCCTCTTTATATTGATGGAGTGCTGCCAAAGCAAGACCTTTGTAGTAATAGGCATCAGAATTCGGTTTGCCTTTTTTCAGATGAATGTATTCATTCATATCAACAATTACTGCTTGAAAACGGTTATTTGCCTGTTTGATATTTCCATATTCAGACTCATTCTTTCCCAAAAGATAGTTAACTTTTGCTCTATTTATGTAACCTAAAGAATACTTTCTGTTTAGTTGGATTGCTTCTGTATAATCATCAATTGCATGTTTTAAGAATTCCCGTTCTTTTTCTCTATTCCTGTTTTTAGCTATAATTTTACTTAATTGGTACTTTGCATACCCACGATTGTTGAAGGTAGTTGCATTTGCATAGTTAGAGTTAAGTCTAATGGTTTCAGTATAATCATCAATTGCTTCTTGGTAAAGCGTTGATGCACCTATAGTATCTCCATGATCTGCTTTGGTTTTGCCAAGGTTGCGTTTTACCAGTCCGCGCTGAAATAAAGCACGACAATTTTCTGGATCCAGGAGTATTGCCAGATTTAAGTCTCTGAGTGCTTCACGGAAGTTGTTTAAAAAGCGTTTCGCAAGACCTCGATAGTAGTAATAGGTAGAATCATCTGGATTGATTTTGATTGCCTCATTATAATCATCAATTGCCCATCTATAATATTTACGAGATTCAATCCTGTTTCCCTTATTTGCATGAGATCTTCCTAAGTTATATTTTGTGTTACCACGATTAAAGTAAACAACATGTTCTCTTGGGTGAGACTCTAGGATTGTGTCGTAATCTTCAATTGCCCCTTTATAATCTCCATGACGGTTTTTGGCAATTGCTCTACTCCCTTGAACTGAGTGATTCTTGCTAAACTCAGGATAGGCATCTATAATGACATCAAAATCTTCTATTGCTCCAGCGTAATCTGTTAGTTCCCACTTAGCTGTTGCGCGTAATAGATATATTTCTGCTGATTTTGGTTTGAGTTTCTGTGCCGTATCGTAGTCTTTAATTGCTTCTTCGTATTGTCCAAGAGCGGATTTTGCCCCCCCTCTGCTTATGTAAATCTGAGCAATATCGGGATTGAGTTTTTGTGCGATATCACAATCCTGAATTGCTCTCTTATGTTTTTCTATTAGTGAGTTTGCTATAGATCGGTTGATATAAGCTTCAGTGAAGTCAGGTTTGCGTTTGATTGCAGCGTTACAGTCAGCAATTGCAAGTTTAGCTTCGCCATGAATAAGTCGAATTCCTGCTCTATTATTGTATATCTGGATCAAATTTGGATTGAGTTCAAGTGCCGTATCAAAACACTTGATTGCATCTAGGTAGTTACCTTCCAGCATTTTCATCTGACCGCGTACACCTTCAGCAAATCCGCGAATATCAGGTCGATTTTGCCATTCTGACAAGGGTTCAACTTCATCAACACGATTGAGAAAATCCTGTAAGACACTTGCCGGGATAGCATAACTAATAGATGCTATTACTCCGTCACTAAATTCGGATATACCGATAGTAGCAGCAACAGCGACACCAATTACATGACCTTGATCGTTTACAATTGGTCCACCGCTTTGTCCGGGTTTAAATGCAGGTTTAATTTGGTAATGTTTGTCACTTTCCCTTGTTCCCTGTATAGTTGCTTGTGTAATTTTACTTGTTTTCCCTTTAGGGTATCCAACTGCCAAGACACGATCTTCAATCTTAACTTTATCACTAACACCAAGTTGGAGCGGTACCCCTTCTCCAAAAACTGCTAATATTACAAGGTCATTGGCTACATCATACGCCACGACACCTTCCACAGGGAATTTCTTTTTTTCGCTAACAAGCTCAACTGACAGGGACGGTGCCCCTGCGATACAGTGAAGATTTGTTACTACCAGATTCGGACTGACAAAAAATCCACTTCCACGCATAGAGGTACGTTCATCTGTCTTCTTATCCGTTTTTTCCCATACGAAACGGACGACAGACTCTTTAAGAACTTTTTTACCGATTTGCTGTAGTTTTTCATTTCTTGTTTCATTCATAGTATTATTCTCTTTTGCAGTCTCCAATAAATCTAAATATCATTTATCAACACGAATATCTATTGGAAGGAATCAATTTTCAGATAATGGGTTATTTGAATTGGAAGGTGATTAATCAAATTCTTATGTTATGATTCGGATTAAAACCAGTACGATGTTATATTTACGATCTATAGAATAGCATAAAATATAATGAAATACAAGGTGAAGTGAAAGATGGGGTGTGTAAAGTTTTTGCTTATGTCTGAACCAGGATTTTCAAATCAAGAAATCAACGGTATGAATGCCATTTAGGCATTCCCCGGGATTTATAGATTTCCAGGATTTTTCTCATCAAATCCTATTTCAAAAATGACACAAACGCGCATCAAAAAACCTTGATATGGTAATCCTGAAAATCTGAAAATCCTGGTTCAGACAAAAAGCGTAGATACTACAAAAACGCGTGTATTTACCAATTTAGAACCTAAACCAATAGTTAACATAAATTACTAAGAATTCTTAAACTAAATAACCCTGGTAAAGATGGGTGTGTAAAGTTTTTTGGAAACTATAGAATTGTCCTTTTTCTGTTCAAATTGCCTTGGGTCTGTTATATCTGATATGCCGTCCACAGCGTCCTTTGACTCAGCCCGGTTTTTCTCAAGTGATTCTTGCTCATAAGTATTTTCTTTTTCTATTTGAGGCATTTCTGAGGTCTTATCCAAGGGTTTTACTTCAGTATTTGTTTCTGTATATTGGTTTTCTATGGAAGCCATGACATTATGAAACCATAAATAGCATCCCAGTGTGAAAATGATGAGGAAACAGGTGCCTCCAATTATCCAGTTTTCTACGGAAAATTCTTTTATCATTTTTTCTCCCTTATTGTTCCATTGACCATGTAGCATCTACGTGGTATTTCATATAATCTCGGTTTTTCCCGGTTACAGAATTAGACAAACTACTAATCTTATTGTTCTATTTTATTCAAACAACCGTCCTGTGAAAAAATGAAAAGTCGGTTGATTCAATAAAACAGATAATGTCTCTCTGTTATTAAAGAGACATTATTTGGGAAAAGGTTGCACTTTTTTCATAAAAAAATGAATTTATTTTGAAAACTTGAAATTTTAGCAAAAATACTGTAAAATAAATATATGGGACAATTGAGTATCATTCTAATTGCAGGTTTTTTATGTCTTTTTGCCTATGAAATACCTGAACCTGAAGACATTGAGGAAATAAATACTATAAAGACACTTCTCTGGAGTGTTCTATTAACAGTTGGACCAATTGTTGTAGCCTATTTATTTACGGTGTTAGTTTCGGGTATTTATAAAGTTAAAAAATTAATTGCAGATAACATTTTTTCTGAACTTGGTATATATCGTTTTGTTGTTGAGTTATTGTGTTTTGGTGCATACTACATTAATATCTTCATATTTGACCTACCATTGTATGTGCATCTACATTTATTATTCTTTCCATTTTTTGAGCTTCGTCAAGGTTTAGCAATACTTCCCCTCATAATCAGCTTAATCGGTGTTCGTTTGGTATTTCATCAATTGAATCGTAGCAGCGGAATTCGCTATATTGAGTTGGTATCTTTTCATTTAAAGTTCCTATTGATTCCCCTCATACCACTGCTAATCTATCTAACATCACTTGATGTATTGGTAAGACTTCCTGAGAATGTGTTGGATTTTCTGGGTGAACATTCTTATCTATTGATTGGATTATTGGTTCCGGTTTTGGCGGGGGCTTATATTTTTGCCCCGTTGCTCATGCAGTTTATGTGGAAGACAAAACCATTGACAGATGTTGTGTTGCGAGAGAAGTTGGAAAAATTGACCGAAAAGAGTAAAACGAAATACAAAGATATCGCTGTTTGGCAAACAGGTTCTTTATTGATTGCAAATGCTGCTGTGGCGGGGACACTTCACTGGAATAGGCGTATCTTTCTGACAGACGCTCTACTACAATACTTTACGGACGACCAAATAGAGACAATTGTTGCACATGAACTTGGACACATTCGCTATAAACATATTCCTACTTATGTTCTATTTTCACTATTGTACTTACTCAGCTATCCTCTTTTTTATAGTTATATAGAGCAACCGGTTTTTGGACTATTTCCACAGAATTTGATTGAGAATTACCCGATAGTAACTTCAATCGGTTCTATGATATTTTTTATTCTGTATTTTATCTTCGGGTTTCGGTATGTATCACGACGATTTGAACACCAGGCTGATCTATATGCGGTGTCTTTGACAAACAAACCTGAAGTGTTTATTTCTGCCTTAGAACGATTGGCTATTTTCAATAGTATTCCTATAACCGTTCGGCGAATTATTGAAATCTTCAATACACATCCTTCTATCCATAGACGTGTTGATTTTGTAAATCGATTTATAAAGGATGATAATTTAGTTAAGCGATACCACGGCTACCTGCTTGAAGCGAAAATTTTAGTATTGTTGTTACCTATATTCTTAGTAATTGTCCTTATTCTATTCCTATAAATACAAATTGCATCTAATCGGGTTCAAGTACAAATTTCAATTTGTCTATTGCGCGATTGATAGGCAATTCGTAAAACTTTTGTAGTTCCCGCAACTCATTAGCTATGTCAAAAGCTGCGAGAATTGGAATTCTTGATTCATCATAGCCCTTTTGTCTAAAACTTTCTATCCGGTTTTTTACATAGGCAACCAAGACATCAATATCCTCTGCACTCAATTCCTCAGTGGGTCTAATAGAATAAGGGATACCTAAAACTACAAATCGGATAGCAGTAGTCTTATCTGAATCTGATTGATTTTCTTCCTCTGTCCGCTGTTCTTCTTGCATGTTTTTTCCTTTCTGTCATATTTCAATATAACGCCACTGCGTCTTGAATGCAAACTATGGTAAATTATACAATTAATTCTACATTCTGAGTTGTAGGAGCGACCTTTGGTCGCGACCCGGGAGGTCGCTCCTACAGAAGAGACCGCACGGTCGCGACCAAAGGTCGCTCCTACAGAAGAGGTGTATAATTATTTCAATAATTCACCATATATTATAGGTAGTTTAAAGAAAAAGCCTTATATTTTTTATATATATTCACAAGAGTGCTTGTTGCATCGTTGCTAAGCAAGGTGTTACGCCTGTCCAACGTTCAAAGGCAATTGCCCCTTGATGTACCAACATACCGAGTCCACCTATGATGTGACATTGCTTTTCGGCAGCTACTGTTAATAACGTTGTCATTGGCGGAGTATATACAATATCACAAACAATTATTTCTGGATGTAACCAACCTGGATCAATTAACAAGGGTAAAGAAGGGTCCATACTTGATGAAGAAGTGCTTACAAGTAAAGCACAGTTCTTGACGGCATCAGGCAACCGCGTATCATTCAGCCCCATACCTGTGAGCACGGTTTTTTGTCCAATTTTGTCTTGAGGTGCATATATTTTTTCAGATAGTTCTTCTGCTAAGGTAACGGCTTTTGGTGTTGTTCGGTTTGCAATTATAACTGAGCGTATACCAGCCAATACCAATGCGACTACAATTGCTCGTGCTGACCCACCAGCACCTAATACAACAACATCCTTACTGACAGGTACGGCTGCTCCTGTTTCTTCTAATGCGCGTATAAATCCTGGCGCGTCGGTATTTTCTCCATGTATCTTTCCATCAGAAAAAGTTAGTGTGTTAACTGCCCCTATGAGTTCTGCTTCCCGCGAGATAGATGAAAGATACGGTATCACTGCTTGTTTATGGGGAAGTGTGACATTGATACCAACTACGTTGAGTGCCTTAAATCCATTCATTGCCTCAGCTACTGCATTAGGGGGCACATTGAACGGTACATATATATAATCAAGTCCTGCTTTTGCAAGCGCAGCATTGTGCATCTGAGGTGAACGACTATGCTCAACTGGTGCACCAATGACACCAACAATGCGAGTACGTCCAGTGATAGTATGTGGTTTGTCCATATAACAAATTGCAATCTTCTTTTTTATGGATAAATTAATTTATGATTTCCACATTGCCAGAAGTATTATTGAATTGTGCTATTTATTTCAACAGTTTTTCCACTAAGTTTTTTGCTTCTTCCATCTTCGGATAGCGAATTTCTCTATATCCACGGACGTTTTCAACGCATTCTAATGCCTGCACATGCTTTGAATAACTTTCCTCGTCGGTTGGAGAAAATGTATCAATTACTTCTCGGATATACCATTCACGGAATTCTCTCTCTTTTGCATGCCACTGAGATAACCATCTTCGGAGAAACTTCATTCTTTTCATGAGATGAAGCATCCAATTACGAGCATTCATATCAAATTCAGTATCTAAACCCATTATAGTGAAATGCGGACGATTTAGATGTAGATAACGAATCCTGTCCCCGTTTGCCTCATCTATATTATAGCGGATCTTATCACGTGCCAACTTTTCTTTGCTTGTCAATAAATGCGATACATATACTTCGTCTTTAATTAACATCACTTTATGTAGGTATTTAATAGTTGTTTTTGTCGCAAGGTAATTGTCAAAATCCTTATCAAATATTTGTACAATCTTATCAATGTAACGTTGTGCATATTTGACGTTCTCAAACTGAATTAAGTCATAGATGTAAATCGCCAAGAGTCTGTTTGTAGATACATCCAGTTTAAGATTTTCGACTGTTTCCTCTACCATAGTTAGATATGAGTCTGCAATTTGTTTCCCACGATATTTTCCTAATAGGATTTTCTTTTTCTCACTCAAGACTTCTTCGTAAGTTTGCTTTGAACTATCAGGTATATTCTGATAAGTTATTTTAACTGAATTCTCGACTATTGCCAGATGTCGTCCGATCTCAAAAGCATTGAAATTCTGCTGTAGATCTGAACGTTTGACCATCTGTTTCATAGCGAGCTGCAATGGTTTCAATTCAAGGGGGATCAGGCCTCGCTGAAATGCCACACCTAATATCATAATATTTGCATATAGTTTAGTTCCGAACAAATGTTCTGAGATATCAAATAGATTTATACCCACGTACTCATTTGTATTCTGTTGGATAGTGTTTTCTAATGCGTTGGTTTCAAAACTATCTTGCCCGATGAGCGTAGACATAGTTTCATTTTTAGCGGTATTTACAACGGCATCTGTTCGTTTCTTTGATGCGACACGGAAAACAGAATCTGCTGAAATGCCTCTAACAGTCTCTAATATGTCAAGTCCTAACACCAAATCTGCTTTCCCATAAGGAATAATTGGAGATATTTTTGCATCTTTATGCGTATATGTAACGTGTGTATAGACCCCACCATTGCGAATTGCCAATCCTTTCCTATCACAGAAGTGTATCTCGTAACCTTGTATGAAACCTGCAACCACAAGGATTTTTGATATTGTTCCGATCCCCATTCCTCCGACACCAGCAGCATAAGCACTCCAAACTGTACCAATGTTTCTTGGGGGCGGTGGGGGCAATGGCTGAACGCCATCTAAACCGATCTGTGCTAATAATTCTGTTAATCCTGTTTCTTCCCAACCATCCATTGATGACTTACTTTCCGCATCGGTCTTTTTTCTAAGCTGAATCGGTTGTGAACGCGGGGGACGTTTACGTGTTACGACAACTTCTTCAAAGGAAGGGCATGCATATTTTATCCGTGCACAAGCACCATCTGTAACGCAATTTGATTTGTCAATAGCAATTTTGTCACCATAATCTGTATCTATAATTTTTAAAGCAGGGCATCCAGTAGATTTGGTGCATTCTAAACAAAATTCACAAACTTCATGTGTTATATTTATATGTTTTTCGACCTTTATGTAGCCATCTTTCTCTTTTATTGCTTGCTGTTCTCGTCTCAGTCGTCTGTGGAAAGTAATTGCACATTCTTTGTCCGCAATAATGATTTTTACACCAGATTTCAAAATGGTGGTTTCAAGAAGTTTTTTATATTTTAGACGGTCTTCTGGATTTGTCCTTACAATAGATATGTCAGATTTACCAGCTAAGCCTTGTGTGACTTTTTCAATGTCCTGTGCAAAGGTAGGATTTCCGAGTATGTCCAATCCTCCTGATGGAGTCGGTTGGTGTCCTGTCATTGCGGTTGTTTGGTTATCTAAAATGATGTAGGTTATATCTTGGTTATTTTTTATTGAATCAGATATTGCGGACATACCGCCATGAAAGAATGTTGAATCCCCCATAAACACAATCTGTTTATTGACAATGAAGGGGTCAATCCCAGCTCCAGCACCACCCCCTAAAGTCATCGCAGATAGATTATGCATCAACCGTGGAAAAGGTTCATACTTTAACATTGAATAGCAACCAATATCCCCATGAAAAACAAGGTCAACTGGAGATGACTTGTAATGTTTATTCATATAATCTGTATCCATGAAGTGTTCCGTTATTTCAAGAAGAACACTTGAAGAATCTCTATGGGGACAACCAGGACAGAAAGTGGGTGTACGTGCGGGAATATCAGTCTTTATCTCAGCGACTTCTTGATGTAAGAGTGCTTCTTGTGCCAATCGTTCTGAATCAATAGGAACATTTGATGCATATTGCCCCTTCTTAGGATTATCTACAAAGATAGGTAAGAGTCTTTGAATTAGAATAGATGTATCTAATCCTGCTTCGGTAGGAATCCCGTTTAAGCCGTCGGGAAAATGTTTGCCCCATACTTTGATATATTTTTTTAGCTTCCCTTCTTGATACATCTGTGTTAAAAATGCTTTGATTTCATTTTCAAGTATAGGTCGTTTCTCTTCAATAACGAATATTTCATCTATTTCTTGAGCAAACTCAAATATGATTTCTGTATCAAGTGGATGAGTCATCCCCAGCTTTAAAATAGGAATAGTACCGCTGATGTCCAGTTCAGTTAATGCATGTTCTAAATAGCAATAGCTGAATCCTGATGTAACAAATCCGATTCTTCGTTGTCCGTTGTTTGACGTTGAATTTCTTTGTTTCTCTGTAGGATAAAGTATTTCATTGATACCTAATCGTTTTGCAGTTTCAAGTGCTTTTGGAAGCCTATTACGGAGTGTTTCAACCTCAATTCGAGCAGTGTCAGGGGGTAAAACCACACGATCATCTGTTGATATTAAACCTGTGTCTATTTCAGTCTGAGAAATATGACTAATGGAATGATATCGGTTTGGGTTTAGTTCAACATTCCCCCCGCCATCTGCTTGGTTCTGTGTGATTAAAAAGCATGTATACAGATTTGCTTCCGCAGAAACTTCAAATGCTACGTCTATCCAGTTTTTTAACTCTAACCATGTTGCTGGTTCTATGAGTGGCATATAGAGGTGTCGTGCTAAAATCCGGGAATCCGCGGGAACTTGTGTACTATAAGACCATGTATCGTCACCGACAACGACGACTGCCCCACCAGTCGTACCCGCCATATTACCAATTGCTAGTGCATCGGAACCGACATGCATGCCCACACTTTTCATAAATGCGATTGCACGTATGTCTGCCATTTGTGATCCGTTCAAACGTGCAATACTCAATGCTTCATTATTTGCTATCTGTGCTACGATACCGTTCGATTTGAGGAGATCGGCATTGCGTTGTAAGACATCAAACACCTCAGCAAGAGGGGAACCGGGATAACCTGTTAACAGACTCACACCGCTTTCTAATGCACCTTTAACAAGCAATTCACAACCGGTATAGACATTTGTACCGTTTGATTGTGTAAACCTTTCATCCATCATATAGATGATCCTTTGAATGTTTTTAACCATTCAGTAATTCACGGGCATGTGCGAGACCGACTTCAGTCTCCTTTCCGCCGTGCATGCGAGCAATTTCCGTCACGCGTTCTGTATCATTTAACGACTTGGCAGTTATCAAAGTTTTTTCTGCCACGACCTTTTTTTCAACCAGAAAATGTCTATCTGCAAAACGGGCAATCTGTGGTAGGTGTGTGATACAAATTACCTGTGCAGTTTGAGAGAGTTCTTTCAGTTTTTTCCCTACAACATCAGCGATTTTACCACCTATACCGCTATCAATCTCATCAAAAAGTACTGTTGGAATGTTGTCTACTTGAACCAAAACTGTTTTAAGTGCCAGCATGACACGGGAGATCTCACCACCAGATGCAATTCTTGTCAATGGACGCAACTCTGACCCTACGTTCGGGGCAATTAAGAACTCAACTTTATCCATGCCATTTTCACGAAGAACATACCGTTTCCCGTCAATGAGTAGCAATCCATTTGTATCTTCAATCGGTTCAACTGACGTATAAAATTCTGCTTTTTCCATCCCCAATTCCTGGAGTTCTTTTTCCACTAACTTTGACAATTTTTCTGCTACGACCTTCCGTTTGTTAGACAATGCAATGCATAACTCTCGGACTACCTGTTTCATTTTCCGAATTTGGGTTTGAAGCAATTCTATTTTTTCTGAACCGAGTTCAATATTCTCTAATTTTTTTTCTGCCTCCGCTTGATATTCTAACATATCTGAAATAGTGTTTCCATATCGCCGCTTGAATTTAGAAATAAGGTCAAGCCGATCAGATACTTCAGCAAGACGCGCCGGATTAAATTCCACTGATTCCGCGTATTGAATTATCTGTGATGATATATCTTCAAGTTCATATAACGATGAATCTAATCTCTCACTCAATTCAGATAAACTGCTATCAACTTCAGATAACTTTGCTACTGTTTTTGCTGCATCCCTAAGATTTTGTAATACTGAAAAACTACCGGGTGAACCTATACTTCCTACATCTGCTTGTGAATCACCATCCAGTTGTTCATACACAAGATTGGCAGACTCATACAATTCCTCTGCGTTATTAAGGATACCAATTTCCGCCGTCAATTCCTCCTCTTCTCCCGCTCTGAGATTTGCTGAGGCAAGTTCCTTTACCTCAAACTCAAGTAATTCCTTTTCACGTTCAGAGGTCCTTAATGTATGTAAAAGTGTATCAATTTCTCTTTGTAAATCAAGTAAATTGTGATAATTATCACTTACCTGTTTACGTTCTTCATCCGTCTCACCAAAATCATCTAATAGTTCCAGATGTGTATCTGTTCTAAATAACGATTGATGCTCGTGTTGCCCATGAATATCAACTAAGAGTGAACCAATTTCTTCAAGTGTCTTTAAGTTTGCTAATTCTCCATTGATACGACAACGACTTCTACCGTTTGAGTTGATGTGTCTTGATAATAATAGACTGTCATCGGTGTCAGTATCAATTGGAAGCGGTATAGATGGAAGAACACCTATTTCAACCGATGCTGCGTCAGTACCTTCTCGTACTATATCTGCTGATGTTCGTTCACCTAAAACCAACGCAATCGATTTGAGGATAACGGATTTTCCAGCTCCTGTCTCACCAGTAAAGATGTTTAATCCAGGTGATAGTTCCAATTCCAATTCGTCAATCAGTGCAATGTTGCGGATAGAGAGTGTTTCTATCACGAGTCTTTCCTTTGGTCACCTAACAATTTTTTATTTTATTCTTTCACCTAACATCAACTTTTCACGTAATGCTTTGTAGTAGCTATGACTTTTTGAACGGATCAGTTGAATTGTGCGTTTTGCTTTACGTACTCTTATTTCAGCTTCCCTTGTCAATGTATGGGTTTCACGCACGCCATCAATAGACAGGTCAAGCCTTTCATAAGTAGAGTGCATCTCAACCTTTATCTCTGCCTCCCCATGAGCAATAAAAGGTCGTACTGTAAGACTATGGGGTGCAATAGGTGTAAGCAAGATTGCTTCTAACTGTGGTGCTACAATCGTTCCTCCGCAAGATAACGAATAAGCTGTTGACCCACTTGGTGTCGCAATAATCAAGCCATCCGCATTATAAGGTATAAACAGTTCGCCATCAACATAAGCATTCAACTCAATCAGGCGTGTATAGTGTCGTATAACGACATCGTTTAGTGCATAAGCATGAAATGGAGAAGCACTCTGGCTGTCCACAAATACATCCAGCATCATTCTATGCTCAATACGATATTCACCTTTCAATGTAGCGATCAAAGTCGGTTTTAATTCATCCAACGATGCGTCAGTTAGAAATCCTAAATGCCCTAAATTAATAGCAAGAATAGGCACTTTTTCTATATTTGGTGTATGTGCTGCACTTAAAAGCGTTCCATCACCACCGAGAACAAGCACAAAATCAACCATCTCGACCATCTGTGAGATGTCTACACCGGTTCGTGGAAAACCAAGGTCTGTTGCCTGTTCATCAGGAACTATTGGAACAACATTTTCTTTTTTTAGCAACTGTGAAACATCAGCAACTACTTGTGGTGCTTGTTCTTTCGTGGTATTGACAAAAAACCCGACCTTTTTCGTCATCCAGTCTCCTTCTCTAATTTCGAAAACCCTAAGATCACAGCACAACCCACCAGAAACACGCCTAATGTAATCAGAAAATTCATATCTAATTGTGGAAGCAGGTGTGCTGTATCATACCTTTTTTCACCAACTGTTACAGATGCTCGAAACGGCCACAAACCGTATAAAGACCCTACCATTAACCCAATTAAAAAAGCGATTGTCGGATTGCGAAAGCGTGCAAGCAAAAAATTCAGCAACCTTGTAAATGCCAATAAACCAAATAAACAACCAACTGTAAAAACTACAAGTATCATTAGGTTGCTGACAAAAACTGTACTCGCTTCTCCTCTGAATATCACTAGAACTTCATTTATAAAATCCTTAATCGCAGTTAACAGTGGAAAGTAAACACCGAATGCAAGCAACAGAAACGAACCGCTAACTCCGGGCAAAATCATTGCTGAAATCGCCAGTGCACCGCATACAAAATAGACAGTGATTGTTACAATAGATATTTCTATTTCATTATCTGAAATCGTTGTTGAACCAGCAGCAGACTTTTTAAGTTCCTCCGCAATTACTATCAATACAACCGCTACAAGCAATGATAACAGTTCACGCCAACTAAAACCCTTAAGCATTCGTAACGGTATTAATATAGATGTTAAAACCAAACCAAAAAAGAAACCGTAAGTTGCATCATGATGAGAGTCCAATAGAAATACTATCAGTTTTGATGATACCAATACTGCGACGACTGCACCAATACCTAATATCAACAAAAAATAAAAGTCAATACGCTGCAACTCTACTCGAAAATTCGAAAATGCTCTTTTTCTAAAAGTAAAAATGCTAAAAAATCGCTTTGCTGTTGATGTTCCGATGTTGTGTAATGCCGCAATTAATCTTTCATATATACCCAAGACAAGTGCAAGGGTGCCGCCACTCATACCCGGAATAATGTTGGCAATGCCTATCAGGAAGCCGTTAACAAAGTAGCGAATAAAATTCATAGTCGGCTGCAATCTCTATCATTTCGTTTAGGATATGTCATTTACTGTCAAGAATTATACTATAAAACTAAAACTATGTCAACCGTATAAAAAATGAACTCAAACACGAAATTGCTTGATTGTAGAATATTTTACATCTTTCTAATTTAATTGTAAGCGTTAGTTATTATATTCAATAGTAATATCATATTATACATGATACTGATATTTAATATCAATACATAAAAATAATAATGAGTCTCAATATCATATTTTTAATTTTACATATTATATTACCATTATTTACATCCGTTATTCAATCATAAAAATTTCTATTTTTAAACATGCAATCAAAAATTTTCACCACAATTTTATTGACTTTTCACTTTGATTATATGATAAAATAAGGAAATATTGTACTATAACCCAACACAAAAAGGCAAATATGAATGAACTTCCCAATCATGTCTGAATCCAGACGTATAGAGATGTTACAGCCACCAAAAGCACCTGTGCGGATGGTGCTTGACACTGATACTTACAATGAAATTGATGACCAGTTTGCAGTCGTACACGCTATTCTCTCCCCTGAACAACTAAACCTTGAAGCAATATATGCTGCTCCGTTCCACAATAACCGTTCAACTAATCCTGAAGATGGAATGGAAAAGAGTTTTGATGAGATTATTAGACTTTTGGATTTTCTGGAGGTTAAATCAGATGGTTTTGTTCATAAAGGATCAAGATCGTTTTTATCAGATGGAGATACTCCATTACATAGTGATGCAGTAAGCGATGTGATTAAGCGTGCTACGGTAAATACAGACGATACACTCTATGTAGTTGCTATTGGTGCGATTACGAATGTTGCTTCAGCAATTCTTCTTGAACCTGAAATTATCAAGAATATTGTTGTGGTTTGGCTTGGTGGGAATCCTCTGTATTGGCCTCATACACGAGAATTTAACCTGGCACAAGATATCCATGCAGCAAGAGTGGTTTTCAACTCTGGAGTACCATTAGTTCATCTGCCCGCACGCGGTGTGGTTTCTCACCTTCTTACAACTGTTTCAGAAATGGAACGTTATGTTCAAGGACAAGGGAAAATTGGTGATTATCTCGTCAAAATATTCAAGGAATATCATAAAGACCACTTTGCTTGGTCAAAGGTTATTTGGGATATATCGGCTACAGCGTATCTCGTCAATAGCAGTTGGGTACCGACTGAATTAGTGCATAGTCCAATATTAACAGATTATCCATCTTGGAGTTTTGACAACAGTAGACATTTTATTCGGACTGCATCCAGTATTAACCGTGATGCTATTTTCGGAGATTTATTTAAGAAGTTACGAAATGCCAATTAGAGGTATTTTATTTCTTTGTACCGTGTATTATTATGAAAATCATTGAAGAAAGAGAAGCTTGGATTCACACCCACTTCATCATAGATAGTTATTTCATTACGGAACAGGAACGTAGACAAATAACAATCACCATTGAACCAGAGTTAATGCATTTAGGAATACGTTATGGATTGACTTTTATTATAGAACCATCAAAGCATTCCGCAATCATTGTGTTGGAATGTATTCCGTTTGATAATATAAAGTCGGTAGTGAAGGATTTGATCAACGAAACAATAACAGATTTTCCTGTCCGCCACCCAGACCAACGAAATGTGGTGACCAACATTTCTGTTACAAATGAGGAATCTGATTTACTAAACGTCAGTGACCAAGTCCATGAGCAGTAAGGATCTGTGTTCCTACAGTACCATCCGTAATGTTGAATATTTCAGGATATACATCCCGCCAACCATCATTTGCGGATGGGCAAAATTGACGGGCATTTCCTTCAATGGCAGTAACTCCACGAATACGCGCAGCAAGTCCTGCAGAATGTAAAAACGATGCGCCTGGGCAGGTTAAATCTTGTACAGCAAGGAACATACCAAATTCTTGTGCTGCCGCCCCCATCAGCAATGCTTGTGATTGTCCCTTACACGCTTTTAAAGCAACACCAGAATATCCCTGATCGCGTGCTAATAGGAGTGTTTCAAAGTCAGTAAGTGATTCATCAATAACAACTGGCTTTACCTTGGCTGCTTTGTGCATCTTGTTTTCTGGGTGGGTTTCAAGGTTGCGATCCGTAGGTTGCTCAATATAAGCTAGTCGGTCGAATGCTTTAGGTTCTTCTTCCTGAATGCGATGAAGAAACTCCAAAAGATACTCGACATTTTGACATGTCTCATTGAAATCTGCGGAGTAATACCATGTCTTGACCCCTCTCCATGCTTGTGTTTCTGCTGTGATCTTGTCTATATCAAGAACACGAGATACATCCCATTCAAGATCATCACCGTTTAGTTTTATCTTTAGATGCGTCAACCCATCAGCAACGATCCACTCAGAAAGAGTTTCGGGTAATCCATCATTAAGTCGTTCAGAGATATCCGCATCTGTGAGAGGATCTAATGCACCAATTAGGTGATAGATTGGCATGTCAGGTTTTGGATGGCGAGATGTATACTGGTCAAGATATTTGCCTGTAAACTGATTATCTAAAAAATGTGAGAGATCTCTTTGGACATAATCTTCGTCCAATCCGTTGTAACTGTTTATTCGGTTAGCCTTACCGAACGCGTCGTGAATAGCTGCATCAATTGGACTTGTTGTGACGACAGTACACAGTTTAGGGATGGGTGTAGCTAGTTCCATTGTTTGAGATAATTCGTCTGCGATTTGTAAGAATTGGGGTTCAAGTATCTCAGAGAATTCAAGTGAATGTGCTATAAGATTGCATATACGTGTTGTTTCAACTGCTATTTCAGCAATGTTTATCATTGCTGAAAGGCTTTGTTCAAATGGTACAAAACGAGGCGGAAATGCCCAAACATTTCCAAGCGGCATAGAACCTTTACCTTCTGCTTCGTGACCACTTAATGTTTGCACCTGTATGCGAACATTAAAAAGGACACAGTGATCTGTTGGGACTCCACCAAACTTTAGCGGAGTACGGTATTGATGTTTTTCAAAATCGTATTGAACATCAAGTATTCGTATATCTGTAGGTTTTGGCATAATTTGTATATTGTATGTAGAGAAATTAACTTTGTATAAATTTCTTATTTTTTCGTTAAATAGTTTAAGGGTGAGAATATATATCCTAAATAGATTATCACCGAGTCTTGCAGCATTGAAATAATAATTTCTGAAATCGGTCTAATCCAATATGACAGATATTCCACCCTTATTGTTTTACTTTTTTTTAATCACTTATTCCTAAATGATCATTTATCTCCTTCTGGTATCCTTCAAGTTCACAGTTTTCTATTTCTGCAATTGTGACAGGTCGTCCCCAATAGCCGGATTCATAAGCAGCCATACAGATGGCTTGGGATCGCATCCCTTCAACTGCATCTACTTCCGGTTTTCCACCAGTTTTTATTGCATCTGCAAAGTATTTCAACTCAATCGCTACTGTGTCCCCAATGCCAGCTGGGAAGTAGTATTCCTTCTCTTCATCAGAGAGATTCTCAGTAAATTCTTTCATCAGATCGTCATTAGAAATTGCTTCACCACCGCGAGGGATTAATCCCCTTCCCCAGTCAAGAGCACCTTCGCTTCCGTAGATTGTGTGTTGACCGAACCCGTGTGCTGGGGCAGAACCGACCCAGGTCCATTGTGCAGTTACACCTTGTTCGAACTTTATGGTTGCTATCATTGCGTCTTCAACATCAACCGAATAGCCACCTTCACGGGCACCAGCATTATCGTAGCGGTAAGGTTCATAAGCCTTATTGATTGCATATACTTCTTCAGCTTCTAAACCGAGTATATATCGCATCAGATCCGTAAAATGAACACCCCCGTCTAATGCCCAACCGCCGCCAGCATCCATCTTAAAGTTTCGCCAACCCCATTTACCTAACGCTTCACCCACTTCAATCCAAAAGAACATACGGGGTTCGCCAATACGTCCTTGTGCAATTGCCCAGCTGCGGGTGCGTTGAATCCTCGCTAAACGATAGTTTTCAGCAACAGAAATTATTTTGTTATTACGATCAGCCGCTTCCATCATCAGTTTACATGCCCGCATCGTTACACCAAAAGGTTTTTCGATAATTACATGCTTCCCTGCTTCCAATGCTGGTACAGCAAGAACATGATGAGCTCTATGCAATGCACATATATCAACGCAATCTAAATCGGGATGCTTATCAAGCATCTCGTCAAGGTCTGTATATACTGCCGGTTTTGTACCGCCTTGAAACTCGTACGCTTGATTTGCCCGTTGTTCAGCCCTCCCTTTTTCAATATCACATGCAGCGATAATTTCATATTCTTTCAATTCTTTTGACCACAACTCACGATATCCATTCATGTGGGCACCGGACATTCCACCACATCCGACCAAACCCATTTTAATTCGTTCCGCCATGAAAGCCTCCTTAGAAGAAATTTCCTTCGTTCAATAAGAGTTTACACAAGCCATATTAGGAATTGTATAAAAGTTGATTTTTATTGTCAACATTTTTCTAAAGAATTGTAACGATTTTTGGTTGTTAATGTTTGTCCAAATATACTGCACATGCGTTATGTTTCATGTTATAGTAATATAATCTAAGTTGCCACCAAAACTTGCGAAAACTGTATTATGCACTATTAAAAACGGTGTCTGCATGTTTAAAATCTTGTAGGTAACAACTTAGGTTAATATACAATAACAATTTTTTTTGAATTAAAACCTAAATTGTGTTAAACTATTATAACGCAGATATTGTGAAATAATTTGAATACTCAGTTTACCCATCAATAATTAATTTGGAGGAATTCCATGAATATCAGAGGAACATTTACCATTGCAGCTCTTTTGGTTGTTTGTATTACCGTGATCGGATGCGGAAAGATGAACGAAGAAGAGTTCAATATGTGGAAAGATCAACATGTAGCCGCAATTAACCAATCCAATACAGAAATCAATACTAAAATTACCAAGCTTGAAGGAAAGGTTGATCAGAACAACAAAGCAACGATGGAGGCCATCTCAACGGCAAAAGATGAGGCTATAGCTGCTTCACAGCAAGGAGATGCCGACACTATCGCTGCTGCTGACCAAAAAGCAAAAGAAAATGACGCAAAACTGCGGGCAGCCCTATCTAAAGAAATTGATATGCTTGGTAACAAATCAAATGAATTTGCCAAAGCAGAGGATGCAAAGATACAGAAAGAGGTGATGAATCTTGCAAATGCTCTGAAGGCACAAGATATTGACTTGAAAAAAGTCATGACACAAATCGCCTCTATATTAGAGGACATCTCAGAACTTAAAGCTGAAGTTGCAAATAAACCTACACTCTTGGTTACCGTTAATTTTAAAAGTGGTCACACAAGGTTGTCTAAAGAAGGGATGGAAATGCTGGATGGCATCGTTGGGCAGATAATGGAAAATCCAGAAGCTGAAGTACTTGTCGTCGGGCATGCAGATGGAACGCCTGTGCTTAGTGGCGGACACAAGAGCAATTGGGATTTGTCTCAATCAAGAGCAAACGCTGCTGCCAAATACCTGAAAGATAAAGGTATTGACGCTGCAAGGATTAAAGCCGTTGGGAAAGCACATACTGAACCGGTAGCACCGCAGAATACATCTGCAGGAAGAGCAATGAATCGGCGCGTTGAGATTATTCTTAACCCAACAAGTTCAATGATGTAAGTTTTCAACAAACTTCTTGTACTTATTTTTCCAACTAACGACATTAGGATGTCCTTTTTCGGACATCCTAAATTTTTAGGTATTATCTTGTAACAGGGATGCAGAAAATGGTCTATAAAATACATAAACACAATAAGTATTTTATTTTTATAGTGATCGTTTCTTGTTTTATTTCTATTTCTATTCTGACAATTACCGATACCAGTGATGCACAGGAGCCAAACCCATCAACCAACAGTAACAATTTCTGGGAACATAACATACAAACTTCTTCTTTTCAATTCGTAGTCTATTCTTACAAACCGCAGTTAGGTGATCTGACTAATTTTCTTCAGAATGTTGGTGTAAAAAATGCCCCCGTAGCAATTATGCCAACACTTTCAGCAGTTTTTCAGCACAGACCTGAAATTGATTCGCGGTTTGAAATTGGCTATTGGCGTACAGCACTTCAAACCGCAGCACCTAACCCACTCACTCTCACGACAACACTTGTCCCATTTTCATATCAACTTTTATATCGTCCTGTACTACTAAATCAATATTTACCTGTTTATTTAGGAGCCGGTTTCGGTATTTTGAGAGCGAATTTTCATGGGAATGTTGTTGAAATACTTGGTGAACAAGGTATCGTCCTTTCAAATCGTACTATTAGTGCAACAGGTTACGTTATCGTAGGTATTGATCTGTTTCAATGGCAATCAAAAACAGACACACTTGCAAAATTTGGCAATAATGCTTATGTCTCCTTTGAATTAAAAAGGATTTTAAAAACCGTTGAAACTACAGGTACTGTACCTTTGAGTATTGTTTTGGATGGAACCGCTATCGGAATGGGAGTCAGAACCCAATTTTAATCTGTATGAAAACATGTCCTTTAAACAAGCATACCGTATCTTACCATTTGCAGTTTGCATCGTGTTGGGGACAATCGTTGGCTACTTTTCTGAAACGCCGCTTACTGTTCTCTGTCTATTAGCTGCAACTGGTGCCTTTGTATTTATTGGGATGGAATTGGCACTCTATGTGTTGTTAATCTGTTTGCCGTTTTCATTCCGTTATATCATACCCAATCTCCTTGAGATACAGACACCTACCGAACCCCTGTTAGGGATGTTTTGTGCAGTCTATTTGCTAAAGAAGATTTTGGATTTTGCGCTTGGTAAACAGCAACGCACGCCTACCTTTCCATTTCTTTTGCCTCTGTGTTTATTTATCTTCGTTACGTTCCTATCTGCGATTAACACACCTAATCTTTTTGGCACATTGAAAGGGGCAGTCAGATATTCTACTTACGTAATGTTCAGCTTAGTCGTCTATGATTTAGTCCAGCATCGTCAGAGTCTGAATCGTCTATTTTTTGCTTCATTTCCAAGTGCCGCAATTGCTATTGTGTGGACAGTTATTGTGCTGTTTTACCATATTGACGAATGGCAGTGGACAAGTGCGTATCGGAGTTCACCGTTCACGAATTATTCTGTTTACGGATCATTTACTGCGGTTTTCTTTCTAATTTGTCTGAGCCGTCTGCTATTTGACAATCAGAAATACGACCGCGTTATGTGGGTGGGTTGGCTTATATGCTTCGGAGTGGGACTTATCATGTGTTTTTCTCGTGGGGTATGGTTGTCAGTCATCGTTGCCGTTGGATTTATGTTGTTGCAGTTGGGCAAAGGTTTTACACATAAAAAGATACTATTCGTTGGGACTGTGGGTGTTATCTTGCTGATATGTTTGAGTTTGCCGGGGGTGTATAGTGCAGTTTTGGATAGGATTTCAACGACGGTGGATTTTGACTACGCATCCAATCGAGCACGCTTGTTACGTTGGGGACAATCGATATCAATGTTCCTTGATAGTCCAATTTTAGGAAAAGGCTATGGTGCATTTGGCATGCTATATGAGGAGGATGTTGCGCTTGTCGGCAGCTATATTGCTCAGTTTCAATTAGGTGCACACAGTGAATATCTTCAAGTTATGGCAGAAATGGGTAGTATCGGTTTAGTCGTTTGGCTATGGCTTAACCTCGCGTTTCTTATATACGGATTTCGTGCTATCAAACGAATTGATGATGGGTTTTACCGTTCAATTATTATTGGTCTTATGGCAGCAGAAATCTCATTGATGGTGCATTTCGTTGTGAATAACCTACTGAATGGTGATGCTATCGGTGTACCTTTCTGGGGGATATACGGTTTACTGCCTGCCGTTGTGCAAATTGCTGAACGGGCAGAGGATATTAAAAACCATACCGAGCAAGAATAGTTTGACAGCAAGACTATTCCACCCAACAGGTGTTAGATAATAGACAACTTCTCGTTGTGTGTATTCATCAAAATAATGCAATATTCCACCGTTTTCATGATCTGTGCAAAGATTCCTCTCAACTTCTTTTTCTTCAGAGACAGCAATATACGGTAAAGGAATTTCTTTTTCGGCTTTAAATTTCGTTGTGATGGTAACTGGCTTTGCAAAGTCAATTTCAATAGATTTTATGGAGGCATTTTTACCGATAGGCTCCATTTTGAACTTTGACAGACTATTTAATAATGTGCGGTTACCCATCATTTCCAAACGAAATTGTCGATCATTTTTTATATTACTACCCACAAAAGAGATTTTATGTGCATTTAAGATGTCAGACTCAGTTAACATCAAATGCGTTACACCGTGAGGCTTTAGGAATTCCAAGGCTTCTAATTCCGATTGTGCACAGAAAACATGACGAGAATAGAGATGTATCCAGTGTTGAATATAATGGTCTTGATCGTTGATGGTTTTTACACTGCCGAGGACGTTGAGGAGGCTACCGTAGCTCCAATTTGCAGCGATCACAGCATTTTCCGCTTCTGGAAGTTCTGCTTTCATCCATTTCAATGCATCTCCCATAGCGACTCCTTGCGGATTGTTCTGTCCTGGAATCGCTCCCCGCAGCTCTGTCGGGGTTAAAATACCGCGTTTCGCGAGAAAATCGGATTCGGGACTGCCAGGGTACTCAAAAAACAGTAGTACTGCTAACAAGGCAACAGTTAAACAAGTTTTCAGTACGGGGCGAAGTCTGTCACTTGCTTTAAGTTTTTCACTGATGTAGTTAGATATTGAATAGATAGCAATTGCGGCAAAGAAAGCAAATGAGATACCAACAAAGAAATCGTAACGTTTTGCGTTCCTTGCAAGTCCTACCCACAAAAGAAACCATGCCGCCATTGCAATATAAATCAATTCATTCTTTATAGTTTTTTTGCGCGTGCAGGCAATACCGAGTGCTGTAATGGCTGTAAATGGTAAGGTAATATTAAAAAGATATTCACATATAGTGAAAGACAAATTGTGTGAAAGAGGAACTGCATTTTCAACACTGTCTGTAAATAACCGAATGATTGGTAGCAGTAGATAAGAAAAGGACACTCTGAAAAATGTTGAAAAGACAATTAGGAAGAATGTTATAGCCAAAATTATTCCCTTTTTGCCCCATGCCCGCGCGCATCCACCTATTATACCAAGACTTGCAAGCAAAAACACGCCACCATAGTGAAAGTACCAGTCGCTATCACTATAAGCCTCTAATTCTGTCACGGTTTGCATCAAGCGATTATTACTGAAGGGCACAGTGTTTTGTGTGAAAGAAGCTTGCTGACTAAAAACATAACTCATTCCGACAACAAAACATCCCGCACATAACAATAAGGCAACAGTCTGTGCCGAAAGATGCTTGTGGATAAACGGTGATATAGATTTGTGCGTAATTAGGAAATGCCGGAATGCACGGAGAACCAAAAGTAGCAAGGGAGGAAATAGTACCAGAAGTGCTAAATAGGTGGTAAAACCTTCACCACGCCGATACGCAGGCGACAATAGATAGAACCACGGCACGAACATCAAAACCCATATCAGATATTCAGTGAAGTGTTCCTCTCTTTCTGTTGTGAGAAATCGCCACAATTCTACTGCCAGAATCACGAGACCGAAAACACCGAATCCCTCCCAAGAAAGCCCCCCGAGTAACATGAATAATCCCGATACTGCTGCACCGAGAAATCGGTAGCGCATCGTCTCTGTCTGTTCCTTCCAGATATAGGGAACAACGGTAAGAACGCTAAGAAGCCAACACCAACTGTCTCTATCGCTGAAACCAGCAGTACTTCGTTCCACACAACCAGGCATAATCGCTAAGAGCAACCCGACAATTACAGCAACCCGAAATCCACATACCTGATACAAGAAGATACAGAGCCCCCCAATACCAAGTACAAAACATACAATAGGTGCAAAGAGTTGAACCTGATAATGGGTAACATTTGGAAAAAATGTCGTTATCAGTCTATGCGCATAAGCGAGAACATAAGGATAGAGGTTTAGGGACTGCTCAGTATCTCTATCAAGTGGGTACCAACGATGCATATCTCGTTTCGGCAGTTGTCCAAACTCAGAAATAATATCAACTTCCCGAGCATAACGGTAAGCATCAGTTGAAGTAAATTGACCTTCGGGTATATTGGAAACGGATTGAACCCGAATCCAACCGGCTGCAAGCAGTATAAAAGCAAGGAGTGAAAATGTTGCAACTTGTTTTAGAATGTTGATAAGGTTCATAAATAGATAATACCAAATTAACGGGATTTACCTTTTTTCAATGGTAGGTGCAGTTTCCTAACCGCACACTTAACAAAACAGATCACGTTAATTGGGTATAAGTACTACCTGAGTGTTACAGTAAAGGCAGCGCGTGAGGAACAAGGATTGTACCTCACGCGTGAATGTAATGCATGTTTAAATCAAAACTACTATTAGTTATCTTCTGTTGGTTGTGGCGCGTTAGGAGAAGGTCGCTGTCCATCTCTTGGAATGAAACGACCACTTTTCTGTGATGGGGCAAGTCGCTTTCCAAAAGCACTTTCCAGTTTTTTGGCAAGTTCAGGATCGTCTTTCGCAATTCTACGGAATCCTTCCTCAGGACCATATTGCTTCAACAAGTTTTCTGCTTTCTCATATCTTGAAGGACTAAACTGTTTCTTTAATCCTTCTATGATGTCATCTTCAGTAATAATTCCAGGTAATGAAGACACAAACATCTTTTGAAATTCTGCTTCTAATTCAGCATCGCTCATGTTTGCTAATCTTTCAAATTCCTGTAGTGCCTTTTCAAAATCTTCCCATTCTGCTTTGGCTGCCTCCCTTTCTGCTTCTATCATCTTTTGTGCTTGTACTGCGCGTTCTTGTGAGGAGAGTTCCTCAGGTAGAGGATCAGTAGGAGTAGGTTCTTGTGTCCATGTCCCTTTCCAACCCTGTACGCGAAGTTCTGCTTCAAAGCCTTTTGGTAGTGTCACTCCCTCTGGCGGCACCCAGTCTTCAGGTGGGAGCTGCCATTCCCGGACCATCTCGCGCGTGACATGGGGTGGTTTTTCAGCGAGAACATTGTAATCCTCATCAAGATAGATGACTTCCCATCCTTCTGGATGTTCGCCTCTATAGATAAGATCAAATCGCTGTTTTGTTGTCATCACTTCTCCCCACATGTCTACGCCAGGGATGCCATCCTCAAAACTACGTTGCACATATAGAAGGTTCTTCTTTCCTGGAAAAAACACATCTGGTGCATCGTCAAAAAAGAATCCCCCAGAGACTTCTGGATCAGCTGCCTCTGCATTATCTATTTGTTGACTTTCCCAGACATTCCGCTCAATGTATGCTCGCTTATAATCCTCAAAATTATCTTGTGGAGGCACTCCTCGTCGCCCTGATGCCCACTCCTCATGATCATTTTCAACGCGTACTAAGTGATAACGAATACCCAACATCCGTGGATAATGTGCTTCGGTTGTAATAGTAACACCCATGTCAAGCAGTTCCTGTATCCATTCGACACGTGGATATTTTGCCTCCACGGTAGCATCACTCGGATAGAAACGGTTATACCATGCATCGTAAGTTTCCATGATCGCTTCAGGGGTTTGCGGACCTTTATGATGAAGAGAACCTTTTGTCGTAGACACAGAACTATGTTTTACGGCAGATGGATCCGGAGGACCATCGGGGTTATGCCGTATAATCTCTTCAGCAAGTGTAACTATCTGTGGGTATAGTTGTTTATGGATTGAGGCAATTTGTGCTTCGGTAGCATTTTTAAAAGAGGGTTTTGCTAAATACCTTTGCAGAAGATCGTCTGTCACTGTATCAATCCATTCTTCCCATTGTTCATCAAATACCACTTCTTCTGTCGATTCTTTATTCCCAAGTTCTAATGCGGTTTTTCCATCTTCACTGTGATGATCTGGTTCGTTTACACTGTCCACGGAATCCACTTTATCAGAAACAATTTGTTCATTATTCTCTTTTTTGATGAACAGCACAACGATAAATGAAATTACTATAATGGGAATTATAATGTAGAATTTTTTCAGAGTCATCA
Organism: Candidatus Poribacteria bacterium; assembly: GCA_012270795.1. Classification (GTDB taxonomy): domain Bacteria; phylum Poribacteria; class WGA-4E; order WGA-4E; family WGA-3G; genus MSPOR6. The sequence continues at coordinate 23,362 of JAAXHO010000093.1, read as the reverse complement.
TACGCTCCTATTTTAAAATATGCAATTGCGTGATTATGTACTGCGTGGCAGTATTAGACCAACCACGCAGTAACTGCCTCTTGTTTTATTGAGTAAATCTATAACGATCGTACGCTGAAAAATGCCAATTGCCGAAGTTACCACAAACACCAGAGTCTTTTGCTATATACTCGCCAGCCTCCTTGTATTTACTTCTACCCTTTGAATCTGGCGTTACAGACTTCACAGTGGTGTATATAGTTGTAATTGTGCCATCATCATTTTCGATCTCTGTCTTTTCTTTTTCAACAGTGACCTCAAGTTTAGCATAAATTTTACCTGGATCAGTTTTGGGTTTCGGATCTTTGCCTTTATAGATTAATACATAGGCAGATGCATATCCACTTTTGTCTACTGGAGTACCACTTTCCGTAGTCGCTTCAACAATCGAATCGATATTTAATAGACCAGGGGATACATAAGCGTTTGCCCCAGATTCATTGGCATTAGCGTAGATACTTAAATGCCAACCTTGCGCGTAGTTATACTCAGAGACATTGCCAATTGAATATGAGGTTTCACCATGTGTTTGGATAATAGCACCACCGACAACAAATGCTGTTGTGAGAAGAAGTGTGATAACAACAATCTTTTTGTTCATTAGTATAATCTCCTTTTGATTTTGACTTCCTTGCAACTGCAAGGAAAATTATGGTAAACGGAGAAATCTAACTTGCGAACATTTATTTCCAGGTTCCCTGGTAGTGCAAGTCAGTATATATTCTCCTATTGTATTTATCAAACAAAATTAATCTCCTCCTACCTTGCCCAGTGCGTAGGCAAGAGTGCTACAGTATCAGGACTTTACGCATTTCCTATAAAGTCCCTTGGTAAGAGAGAAGAGTTGCCATAGCGACAACGTATGGGAGGGTAAATCACTGAAATAGCGACTTTTTCCTCTCCTAATCCCTCAATTTGGTGTATTCTGACGAAGCAGATGTCCAATTAACAATAAAATCTACGTCGGTTATAATAAGTCATTTTATATTAACGACTTGTGCCAGTTAACAAAATGTTGCGTTGGTTTTCACATATATTCGCAAAGGAATACCTTATAATTAGTTATTTAGCACAACTCGTTACGACAACATTTTGGGGTTGATGTGCGTTTTATTGCACGTTCACACCCATAGTAACTCAATGAAAATATGTTGCAAATTCAGGGTTCCAGAGGAAGTTTTCAACTAACCTAAAAGTACCGGATCCGTGCATTTTGCCGTTACTCAGATCCTTTGGATTTGGGATTCGGTTTGTGTTCTTGGGATTGAAAACCTTACAAGGTATGACAATCCCATATTTACGTCAAACCGAATGTTGCATTTTTTAACTAATTGTCAATAAATTATAATATTGGATTCAAAAAATGTCAACAAAAAAATTATATCGGGCAGGGTTATTTAGTTTTCTGGTATTGAGATGGACTGAAAGTTAATACCCAAGTGAGGTTTCCTAACCAATGTAGAATACCAAAGGCGCATTCTGCATTCTGCATCATTTAAATAAACGCACTCAATTATGAAAATTACACCACAAGAAAATGAAAATAGGGTATAATCTAATTATCAATATCAATAGAGGAAAACTATGAACATCATTCACATTATTTCAGATACATTCAGACGAGACAACTTAGAAGTTTATGGGGGTAAGGGTTATTGTCCCGCCCTTAATGCCTTTGCAGAGAAAAGTGTTGTTTTTAACAAGGCATACATCTGCAGCTTCCCAACCGTGCCGATCCGCGGCGATTTGGTTACTGGGGAGGTAGGGATTTGTCGGCGCGGGTGGGAGCCGCTTCCCCGAAACGTTCCTGTCATCGCAAACGATCTCACAAAAGCAGGTGTTGTGAGCATGATGATCACAGATACCCCACATCATCTCAATAATGCGTTCTTCTATAACAGAGGTTTTACAGGCTGGAACTGGATACGCGGACAAGAAACCGATCAATATCAAACACATCCTTACGATTTTGATACAGAGGAAGTATTGCGATATAGAGAACACACACGACCAAATCCGAACAGATTACCGCCAGGGCTTGGCAACCATCTCAAAAATGCAGATTTTCGCCAGAATGAGGGCGATACTTTCGTTGCACAAACAATGCAAACCGCATGTGACTGGCTTGAACGCAACTATCAGCATGAGAACTTCTATCTAATGGTAGATACCTTTGATCCGCACGAACCTTGGGATGTACCAGACTGGTACATCAGACGATTTGATCCGGATGATTACAATGGACCGGAACCCATCTATCCTACTTATGGTCCAAATCAGATGGATGCCCGAACAACGCAACGTCTCAACGCACTCTACCGTGCTGAAGCATGCCTTGTTGACAATTGGATTGGACATCTATTGCGGAAGATTGACTATATGGGATTGATGGAAAACACGATGATTATTTTCATGGCGGACCACGGGTTTTTGCTCGGAGAACACGATCTCATTGCGAAAAACCTTAGCATGTATGAAGAGGTTATCCATATACCTCTCCTTATTTATCATCCAGAAGTCGCACCAAGACAGACTGATGCGCTTGTGAGTATTATTGATATTCCCCCCACCGTGATAGATACATTTGATGCTGAACGTGGTAAACAGGTTGAGGGAAATAGTCTGCTACCCATAATCGTCGGAGACACCGATAAAGGTAGGGAGTATGTTATCTCTCACGGTGCTTGGGGTGGTGGCTGGAGTCCTGATGGTGGCAGTCCACACGGTAGCGTGACTGATGGCGAATGGTCATTATTGTTAGAAAACAAAGGAGCACCGAAAAGTTTGTTCCATCTACCAACAGATCCAGAACAGAACTACAACCGGTTCGAATCGGACACAGACGAAGCGCGCCGACTCTATCAAGCATTTTTGGAATTCTTGGGACAACACGGAGGGCCTGAGGCTATGGTTGCACAATTCCAGAGTAGATGGCGGCTTTGACAGATTTCTTGATGTAAAAAACACGGCGTCTGATGTAGCACGGAATGGAGATAGCATCTTATGAAAATACAGAATTTTGTTGTAGAATTTATCGGCACCTTCGCGCTAATCTTTATCGGGGCAGGTGCGTTAGCAATCAATCAAGCGGGTTTGTTAGGCGTTGCCCTTGCTCACGGATTGGTCATAGTGGCGTTTGTGTATGCCTATGGACATATCTCTGGCACACATATCAACCCAGCTATGACGCTCGGTCTCTTGGTAGCAGGTGAAATGCGATTTGGTGCAGCCGTAGGATATTGGATTGTGCAGTTTGCTGGTGGAATTGCAGGAGCATTGGTGCTTAAAGCAGTACTACCGATGGAAACTGATCTTGGGGTGACTATTTTAACAACAGTGGAAGCAGGTGGCGCATTCACAGTCATCCCAGTACAAGGATTATTCGTTGAAATCGTCCTGACATTTTTCCTCGTCAATACGATTTTCAACACAGCTGTAAGCGGAAAAGCGGGGAACTTTGCTGGGATTGCCATCGGATTGACTTTAGTGTTTTGTATCCTGATGGGAGGACCGTTGACACGTGCTTCTTTGAATCCAGCAAGGACTTTGGGGCCAGCAATGTTTGCAGGTGCAGAGTTTGCCCAGTGGGGAAATATCTGGTTATATTTTGTCGGGCCTTGTATCGGGGCAGTCCTTGCAGCACTCCTCTATATTGGAGTTTTGAAAGAAAAAGATATTGAATAGTCAAAAAAGAAATAGACTGGAGCTTGATGCTGCAGTCTTCTATACTATGGTAAATTATACAATTAATTCTACATTCTGAGTTGTAGGAGCGACCTCCCGGTCGCGACCAGGAGGTCGCTCCTACCGAAGAGGTGTATAATTATTTCAATAATTCACCATAAATACATCCTAATTCAAACAAGTGAATTTACTTTATTCATTTCCGTTGATAGGAATTTCGGTTGGTTTAGACTCTTCGGATTTTGGAATTACTATCGTTAAGACCCCATTTTTGAAATTGGCTTCTATACCATCTGTTTTTGCATTCGATGGCAGCGGTAGTAAACGTCTAAATCTTCCGTATTTCAGTTCGGATCGGTAAACCTTGTGCTTTTCGTCAGTTTGTTTCCGTTGTTTTTCACCTTTCACAATCAGAAGTTTGTCTGTTGCAGACACTTTCACACTGTCTTGTGAAACACCTGTGAGTTCAACTAACACTTCAAATTTATCTTTATACACAGCAAATTCGATGGGAGGATTCCAACGGGATCTACCTCTTTTTGGGTTTCGCTTACCGTCTGCAAATCCTCTATCAAAAAAGTGTCTCATCCGATTTTTACGTTGCATACGTAGTCGCATCGGATTCTGTGGACCAAAATGGTCTTGATGTGATCGTCTACGTCGATGCCGTTTCCTATTTTCACGACCTTCTTGTGGACGGTTTTGTCGATTACCGCTTACATGCGGGGGTGGCCCCTGTCGTCTCATTCCAGGATTTGGTTGGTTGCTTCTATCTCTGGGTGGACGTTGCGGTCTTCGTTCCCCTTGACCACGGCTCTGTTCTTGACGATGATGTCTTCTTCCAGAACGCGATGGACTTTGTCTTCCAGGACCTTGAAAAGTTCTTCTGTGGTCTGGTCTTGGTAAGTTTCTCATCTAATTTCTCCTTCATTGTTTTCAATTATAAGTTTTCTTTATTCGCTATATTTGACTGATATATTTATGAATTGTTCGAAAATTTTGGTTGGCTAAGGATTTAACATTAAATGGGTTGACACTTATGACTGTGCCAACCCTATTGGTTTTTGTCGTGTGAGTTATTTGACTATTCAACACTTACATCCGATAAAGTTCCGATCGGAATTTCCTTCGGTTTCACTTCATCGGGTTTTAGAATAGATAAGGTCAAAATACCATCTTTGAATCCAGCTTTGATGTCAGAGGTGTTCACTTGACGTGGCAGTGTGAAACTTCTTTGGAAACTGCCGTACCTTCTTTCTACACGGTGGTAGTTTTTACCTTCTGTTTTCTCTTCCTGTCTCTTTTCACCTTTTATTGTGAGAAGGTTGTCGGTTACTGAAACATTGAGATCATCATCAGTTACACCTGGGAGTTCAGCATGAATTTCAAAACCGTTTTCAGTTTCGGAGATGTCTACCGTAGGCATCCAAGACGAGTTTTCTGTATTTGAATCTCCATCTTGAGAGGACAGTAAATCCCCAAAAAGCCTTCCCATTTCGTTATGAAGATTGAACAGATTTCCTATTGGTTTGCGAGTTGTCAAATATGCCATTTTTCTTTCTCCTTTATATTTTAGTTTTCTGAAATATCAAAAGCAAATTCTATGCCAATTTTCAAGACATTTGTAATGTCTTCTCAATCTCTGATAATTATATGAGCAAATTGTATGCCAAAAATAAATTAATACATTCCAAATGGATTGATGAAAGGTATGGAATATACTTCTAACACCGATACCGATGCGGAATAATCATATCTTTGGAAGTGAAAACATCAAGTTGTGATTCTAATTCTTGACAGAAAATATGCTAGTATTTCACTTATGAGATTAAGGAATATAGGATGCCACATTGACAGATATTTGCCATTTTGAAATGGTGAATATGCCAAAAAGACTTATTATCACGTAGGAATGGAATTATAAAGTAGGTATGATTGTAGCAAATTTGCGTTTCGCGGAAGCATAAACTACAAAGTGCGGGAATGTCAGGTGAGTTCTTGAAACCAAACCATCAGGACTTACGCATTTTCTCTTAAAGTCCCACTGATAAGGGGGATTTAGGGGGTTAAATCACTGAAATAGCAACTTTTTAACCCCCCTAACCCCCCTTATCAAGGGGGAATGCGTAAGTCCTGACCATTATATCTATTTTTCAGAAAACACGTTATCTAATATATAGACCCTATAGCCGCAATTACTTAATTGGACTATAGGGTCAGTTTCAACATACATCAAGTGTTATGTAAAGTTAATTATTTCGCACCTTTCAATTTACCCCAGGTGGTGATAAACTTCCCAGCTGCTTCAACGTTCAGAAGTTGATCACCGGGTAGATAGGCGGTTTCTACGGTCCCTCGAATACCGAAGGCTACGCCCCAACCGCCGCCACGGTCACTGACTTTGACCATCAATAGGTTGTTACCTTTTTTCAGATTACCAGTGAACTCATCATCCCATTTGCGTGTTCCTCGGTTAACAGCATTTGTGTGTATAACTTCCCCATTGAGCCAGACTTTGATAGAATCATCACTGCCAGCCACGAATGCGACATTCTCCATATCTTCGGCAGCAACAAGCGTAACAAGTCCATAAGCAGTTACGTCGTCAAAACCTCCTTCTGCTATGCCAGCTTGATTGACGAGATCATTTAGGTTATTATTTGATGGTAAATCAGCGAGTGTCCATTTATAATCTCCAACCGTATCCCCCTCAGTTGCCCCTTCTTTAGCCACCTTTTCTTCAGTAACGTTTCCATCGGTTGCGGCGGAAAGAGAATCAACGTCGGTGGCTAATTGTCCACCCTGATTTGCTTCTAACTTGACCATCGTCCAGAGCCAATTTGTGGTAATTTCTACGATAGGTATGGGAGCGACGAAAGGCGTTTCAAGGATACCGGCGTGCATCCCCCAACCACCGCCGCGGTCACTAACTTTGATCATCAACAGGTTGTCCCCCTGTTTCAGACTAATTCCGAACTCATCCTGCCATCTGGCTGCTCCACGGTTAGTGGCATTGGTAAAAACGACTTCCCCATTGAGCCAGACTTTGATAGAATCATCACTCCCGGTTTTCATTGTCGCTTCTTGATCTTTATCGGATGTGTATGTGTAAAGGGCATAAGAGGTCACGTCGTCTAAGTCAACCTCTGTGAAACCTGCTTGCTTGGCGACATCATTTATGTTACCGTTATCGGGTAAGTCAGCGAATGTCCATTGATAATCCCCAACCGTATCCCCCTCAGTGGCTCCATTTTTTGCCACCACATCTTCAGTAACCGTATTATTGCTTGCGGCTGCAAGGGAATCAACGTTGGTAGCTAATTGCCCACCCTGATCTTGAGCCAACTTAACGAACATCCAAAGATAAGGACCGAGAATCGGTTCTTGGGCATTTGCCGTGAGTGTCAACATGAATAGACACATCATGCCTACTATGGTTATAACAAATATCCTGGAAAACATTAAAATACCTCCATTTTTAGGACTGACGCAGTAAAGGTAAGTCCACAAATTAATCGTTGATTAATTTAACCTTATTTAGGTTTACAGTTAGAGTTCTTAAAGTAAAATTTGAAACTCTAATATTTTTATTCATGATTAACGGTTAAGATACCCACCAACTTCATGCAAACAAAATAACCCGCAGCAAACTATCCAAGTGAATAGAGAGCGTACGGGCACAATAAAAAGTTGACGAACACCAGCGATATCCGGTTGTTCGTTAACTGACATATTATTACAATCGTTAATTTGCGTGAAGGGGGGGATAAACCGATAGTTAATAAAACGGATAATTGGTAAAAGCACAGAAAGTTTAAGAGTAGAACCAACGTGATTGCGGTTGCTATAACGAAATACGCACAAACTAACAGCATGTGCTACATAAACATCTTGCATTTTCGCCATTCCTTGTCCTGTTTGAATATTTGTACCAATATCAATTATGGTGAATTATTGAAATAATTATACACCTCTTCTGTAGGAGCGACCAAAGGTCGCTCCTACAACTCAAAATGTAGAATTAATTGTATAATCTACCATAAATTTGTATAATCTACCATAAATTTGTATAATCTACCATAAATTTGTATAATCTACCATAAATTTGTATAATCTACCATAAATTTGTATAATCTACCATAAATTTGTATAATCTACCATAAATTTGTATAATCTACCATAAATTACAATTATTACTTACGATTGTCCAAAGATGACAAAAGGAACTATTTATTTGTAGAAAGAATCATTTCTACAAGTTTTATTATGCATTTATTATACAAAATTTCAAAAATATATCAATAAAAAATTATTCATTTCAGATTATATGCAATAAATTAGTTTTCACAAATAATTTACTATATAGTACATTCTACAATTAACTTTACATTTTCCAATTGTAGGAGGGAACTTCGATTCCTAACTATTATCACTTTTTGTCGTGATTCGGAGATCGCTCCCACAGAAAATGTAAACTTAATAAAGTGGAGAATTGCTATAAGATCAGGTTAGCAAGGTGGGCTCGGATACCAGCAGCAACAGTTTGCAATGCAATAGGATTTTCGTTTAGGAAGGGGATAATAAGGTCAGCGTATTTCTTACACGGTTCCGTATATATTGGATAATTTGGTAGGACATCACGGCGGTACCAACTGATTGCACTTTCAAGGTTTGCACTGCGTGTGCCGACATCTCGAAGCATACGTCGTAACACGCGTTCATGTGCATCCACATCTAAATAAAGTTTTATGTCCAGCAACTCTCGTAATTTCTGATTCCAAAAGATAAGGTGTCCCTCTACAATCACGACATCACTGGGCTGTATGGTCTTACTATCATCACCACGGTGTGCAGCACGTGTCCCTGGTGAAGGTATTTCAATTGTAGTGTTGGAACGCAGTTTTTCTAAATCAGCTATAAGCACATCCCAACATACAGCATCTGGGTGGTTTGCGGTTACTACCTTTTCTCGTTCCTCAGGTGTGAATTCCGACCAATCCCTAAAATAGGAGTCTTGATTCAGTATTATTGGTGAAAATTCAACCAGAAGTTCTGCTAAAGCATTTGCGAAAGTTGTCTTCCCTGATGCCGAACCTCCCATAATACCAACTGTAATTGGAGTAATTGTACCTGTTTTCGCCATATCTCTATGTATTTATACCAATAAAATCATTTTCATAAAGTGAATATAGAATATCACTTTTCAGTACTATTGTCAAATTTGGGTGTGTAAAATCCTGTATGAATCATTTGACTTGTCCAGAGGTTATATGGTATTCTATATATGGAAAAAACATAATAGTTTGCGTTCATTGATGTTATGACGTTAGTATTAACGAAAGAGGTATTCTGGAGAATATGATGTTTTGGGATAGAATAGAAGCACAATATAGGGTTTCAGCTGCACACCAATTTTTACTGCATTTTAACGTGAATGATTTGCTACATGACGAAATGTATGGTTACCTGCCGGCGACAGATTTTCTGATGGAACAAATGAATGTACTCGGGTGTCATATAGTTCTCAGATACAATGCAACTGAGGGATTTATGTGGCCACATGTCAACCATTGGCTGCAAACACAACGAATTTTAGGGCTCGTTCCAGAAGACTATGAATTACCTGAACCAACTGAAGACCGTAATAGAATTAATTCACAAGTAAATACCCACAAACTTCATGAAGATCCGTTTTTGCGTAGCGATCCGTTACCAACGAGAGATTTAGCAAAAAGAATGAATGAGCTATTCAAGCAAGGCAGAGTCAGAGTCGGTTTGATAATCAATCATCTTGAACAGATTTCTCCTAACGACCCTTTCCTTGACACAGGTGCAAAAGACGACTTACAGATCTTCTTCCATAGACTCCAGAATTGGGCTTCAAATCTGGATATTAGAAGAAAAAAGCATATAATTTTACTAGTGACTCAAAATACCCTTGATATTCATCCGAATTTCCTATCAAATCAAGAAATACCTATTGTAGAGATACCATTTCCAGACTACGAAGAACGCCTGAAATTTATTCAACACATGAGTAAAATACCACAGGAAATCTCACAAGAAGATTCTCCAGATGAGAAGGTACGGGTGGATTTGAACCTTGGAAATAATCGTGATATGCAAGCATTAGCACTTGATACTGCAGGCTTGAATCTGTTTGGCATTCACGATTTAGTGCGGCATGCTGCTTCAGTAAAACAGAAACCTGAGGGACGACTTCTGACAAATTATCGTCGTGAAAGTGTCAAAACTTTTAGTCACGGTATTATTGAAGTCAATGAACCAATCAATAATCCGAGACAACATTGGTCCCCCCATGTTACAAGAGTGATTGAGGATATTGTAGATGGCTTGAAAGAACAAGATTTAAGACGTGTACCACGCGGTTTACTGATGCTTGGTCCGTCTGGTAATGGAAATATTTTTGCTGCTCGTATGTTAGCTGGACAGACAAACATGGCATTCATTCAGCTTCGTTATGCCAGCCAAGTAAGTGAGGTTACAATAAATGTAAATGAGAATGGGAACAGTTATGACAGAAATCTAAATTCAGCAATAAGTTTTATTCGGGGACTTGTCCCTGTTGTAGTTTTTATGGATGAAATTGAACGAGCAGCACCACAGGCAGGCATGAATACCGGAAACATAGAACGCGGATTTCCATCAATACTTACGAATGCTATTAGCGATGCTACCCAACATGGTCAGGTAATATGGATTGGTTCCTCAAGTCGTCCAGATTTAATTCCCCCAATATTCCGACGCTCCGATGTTTTCAGTCATAAATTAGTCCTCTTACCGCCTGTACGTGAAAGTCGGGCGAATATTTTGCAGTTTTTCTGTCGCTTCCACACACGTGAAAATATAAATTTTCAAGAAATTTCAAGGAATGCAAAGTTACGTGGCGTGACTGTTAACGACCTTGCACAAATTGCGCAACGTAGTCATAATATAGCGAAGCGAAAAAAACGGGATGCGTTCAATGAGGAAGATTTGCGCGAAGCAGTTGCAGACTATATGCCAGACTATTCGCGTGAGATGCAAATGTTTATGGCATTACTTGCTATGCAAGAAGCAAATTCTCGTGCGATGATACCAGACAGAATCCCACCCCCATATCAAGAATTTGTCACTGAAAATAGGATTGACAAGACAAAGATTAATGCACGTATAATTGAACTGAGTCGGGAATTGGGAATGAGTGCATAGAATTCGGGTTGTTTTAGTCCTTTATAGTTGTTTTAGTCCTTTATAACAGAAATACTCCTGTTGTAGCAACAGGAGTATTGTAATCCGCTTTAGTATTTCTGAAATTGTTAGAAATATCTCACAGAATGCTATTACTCTTCTTCGTAGCGGCTTTGATATCTGGGTTCAGGTCGTCTTTCACGTGGACGTGCGGGGTTGACTTTCAATGGGCGGCCCATTAACTCTTGACCGTCAAGAGCTTCAATTGCACGTTCGCCATCTTCTTGGTTTTCCATCTCCACAAACCCATATCCTTTGGAACGACCATCATAACGGTCGCGGATAATGGTTACTGAGGTGAGTGGTCCATGCGGCTCAAAAATTTCTTCCAGGTCAGTCTCTGTTGCTGCATAGGGCACATTGCCAACGTAGATGTTCATCTCGTTTCTCCTTTTGATATTGAAATAAACGGGAATGTGAGAAAACTGAGTACTGTCAGCATGTTCTATAGGCAGACATTTGGCAGTGCAAAGATTGGTAAAAATGAACTCGGGATTCTCATCAATCTTTGTCGGAAGCCGCAATACAATCTTCAAGAATGCTTCTGGTTCCAAACTGTAAAACTGTCAAAATACTACGTATATCGTTCTTCGCAGACACCGTCACATTTCCCAAACGTTAACATGATACTATAAATATTTAAAATTGTCAAATTTGAATTTACTATACATTATTATTATTTCGCTACCATCCAATTGTCACCGATTCCTGTTTCTGTTCGGAGTGGGACACGTAGCGACATTGCATTTTCCATCTCTTTAGACACGATTTCCGCGTGTGTCTCTGCTAATTCGTTTGGTGTTTCAAAGATCAGTTCATCATGTATTTGCAGTAACATTTTGATCGGTAGGGCATCTCTGTCAATACGTTGTTGAACTTTCACCATCGCAGCTTTTATCAGATCCGCTGCAGTACCTTGAATTACTGTGTTAATTGCCAGACGTTCTCCCAAACTTCTCCGACTATGGGAGGATTCAAAAATCTCAGGGATAGCACGACGTCGCCCAGTTAGTGTAGAGACATAACCTTGATCTAACGCTTGTTGGACACACCGATGCAGAAAAGTATTGATACCTGGAAAACGTTCTTTGTAGTCAGTTATCAAATCTCGTGCTTCATCTACTTTCATGCCTTGAATGCGTCTTGCCAATCCTGATGGTGAGACCCCATAGATAATACCGAAATTGATGGTTTTTGCTTTATCTCGCAGTTCGCGTGACACTTCATCGGAGGCTACACCATAGACTTCAGCAGCCACAGACGTGTGGATATCCAGATCTTGAGTGAATATATCAATCAGTTTTTCATCTTCACTAAAATGAGCAAGTATGCGGAGTTCGACTTGCGAATAGTCTGCACAGATCAGTTTATGTCCATCTGGCGATCTAAATGCACGTCTTAATTGTCGTCCAATTTCTGTCCGAACAGGTATATTTTGTAGATTTGGACTATCAGATTTCAGTCGTCCTGTCGCTGTCGTCAATTGGTATAGGTGTGTGTGAATACGGTGTGTATCAGCATTTACAGAATGTCTGAGTTGTCCCAAATATGTGCTTTGGAGTTTTCGGTATTGACGGTACTCAACAATTTTGCCTGGGACAGTCGTTTTAGGATCATTAATATCCTCTGATAATGCAAGTGTTTCTAACACATTAACATCAGTAGATCGTTTACCACTTTTGGTACGTCTCACAGGTTTAAAACCGATTTCGTCAAACAGAATATCTGCTAATTGCGTAGGTGAATCAATGTTAAATGGGTAACCCACAATATCATGAATTTCTTTCTCGCGTTCATTCACCAGATTCTCAACCACTTTACTCTGTCTTTGCAATTCCTCTGTGTCACATACAATACCATTGAATTCCATTAGAGCAAGTACTGGACCAAGCGGTGACTCAATCTCTCTAACCAATTCTGCTGTATCCGTTTCCTTGAGTTTCGGTATGAAATAGTGATAGAGTTGAAGTGCAATATCCGTATCTTCGGAAGCGTATTGTGTGACCTCTTCAAAAGGTATTTTATCAATGGATGTGGAGTTTTCTCCTTCACCGAGTAGTTTTGAAATTGGAATCATCTTATGATTTAGATGTAAAAGAGCGAGGTTGTCCAGGTTATGTGAGGGTTGTCTTGGGTCAACAAGTTGGCTTGCCAACATTGTATCAAAAACAACACCTTGAAGTTGGATACCGTGTCTAATGAAGATACTTGCATCAAACTTTAGGTTGTGTCCACATATAGGCAGATCAGGATTTTCTAATATCGGTTTGAGATGTGATACGACCGTTTCTTCGTCCAAATGCTTTTCAGGATTGGGAGAGCGAACAGGGACATAGACACCTTGATGCTGTTTCCAAGAAAAACTAATTCCACACAAAGCAGAATTGCGATATAACCCATCAGTTTCGGTATCAACCGCAATTATTAGTTGCTTAGAGAGTGTTTCAACAAGTGATTTCAATTGTTCTTCTGTTGTAATTGCAGAGTAGTTTGCTGTTTCAGCTGTCGTGAAATTGCCTTCCTCCAGAATAGCATCTTTCTGCTGTTCCATTGCTTCTAATCGTTCTTTTCTTGTCGTCTTCACTTCGGCTTTTACTTGATCCGTAGCATCGCTACCAGAAGCAAGTTCAGCAATAGATTTTTGAAATCTATTTAGTTCAAGTTGCTCAAACAGCGGTGTGATTTTGCTAAGGTCGGGTGGTTTGAACCGTGCCTGTTCCAATGAGAAATCCAGATCAGCATCGTATCTAAGGGTTACAAGTTTTTGAGAAAGTGAAATATACTCTTGTGCTTTCTCTAAATTCTCTCTGCGTTTTCCCTTTATCTGGTCTATATTTGCGTAGATGTTTTCAATTGAACCAAACTCTTGGATTAACTTCGCTGCGGTTTTCAATCCAATACCTTCCACTCCAGGCACATTATCAGAAGGATCACCCATTAAAGTGAGAACATCAATGACCTGATCGGGTTTTATACCTTTATCTTCCCACAAAGACGCAACATCAATCGTTTTTTCATTGCGGATATCAAACATTGTCACGCGATCACACAGAAGTTGCTCAAGGTCTTTGTCCTTTGATATGATACAAACATGCACATCTTGTGTATCGGGAGAATCCAATATATATTGTGTGACAGAAGCAATAATATCGTCTGCTTCCAATTCAGGTTTACCAATTACGGGTATTTGAAAAGTTTCAAGAATCTGTTGTATTCTGGGTATTTGCGTGACAAGGTCGTCTGGTGGAGTTCTGCGATGCCCCTTATACTCTTCGTACATTTCGTTGCGGAAGGTATCACCGGGCATATCAATCGCAGCAATAATATATTCTGCTTTGTAGTCAGTTAATAGTTTCATCAATGTGCCAGTGAAACCGAAGATTGCGTTGGTAGGTTCCCCAGTTACAGCACTGACTAATCTGGTTTGTATGGAATAAAATGCGCGAAAAATCTCTGCTAATGTATCAATAATGTATAACTTTTTCTGTCCTTCGTTTAGTGTCATATAGTAATCCTTCATTATAGTTGTATGGATAATTAAATATTAGCGTTTTTCAAGGTGTCGGATAGTGCCACTTTCGCAGTGAATCGGATGCGGATAAACCTGCTTCTTGACCGAGTGCAAACGCAGTTGCTATAAGATTTCGTTCCCCTGATATGATGTCCCCAGCAGCATAAAGACCCGGAATAGGGTCACCGTTGCTGGCCAACATCTGCATGTCCTCGTTTGCGATGATTAGTCCTTCTTCATCTTTCTGGTAGTCCCAACCCTCTAAAAACTTCGTATTTGGGATTAGCCCTTCATCAACAAGGAAGCCATGGAAATACAACTCTGTGCCATCTATCATCTCAAAGCCGAGGAGATCAGTTTTTTCACCGATATGTCGCTTAATTTTTGTCTCAATGATATTGATTTTTCGTTCTTTTATCTGATTGAGAACGGGAGGAGAAATACCGTGGAGTCTTCCATTTGTCAGGATAGTAATTTTATTAGTAAAATCTTGCGCGCCTATGGCTGCTTCATAGATGTAATCGCCAACGCCAAGAAGAGCGAGGTGTTCGTTGACATGTAAATGCCCATCACAACGGATACAGACGTGCCATCCTTTACGATTTCCAGCATAACGAAAAACGGTTGCATACTGTTTATATAACCTTTCAGCATTAGGTTCAAATTCAATATCCGGCCACTTATCGTCAAAACCTGAAGCGACAACGACGGTTCGTGATTTGAAATGTGCTATTTGCAGTGGGGTATCTTTCTTTAGGACTTCTGTAGAGGCTTCCAATTCAAAAACATCGTTATCTCTTGTCAGTCGAGTTACGAGCCCGTCTTTGACATCAATACCAGTTTTTCGGTGTTCGTCACCCAGCATGAAATCTACGACAGGTCGACTCTCCATCCATTTCATCAGTTCTTTAGCAAAATGGGGACCGGTAATACCGGGGAAAACGGGGGCATCCTCAATTTCTACAGATTTCGACCAATATGCCCTGCCTCTACTAAAACTCACCTTACCAGAATGAAGCACTAACACATGTCGCATCTGATGACTTGCTGAAACTGCTGCCTGTGTACCTGCGGGACCAGCACCAATTACTGCAACATCGTAAATTGTTTCTTTCATTTGTTACCTCCACGTTTTCTATCTATATAAACGAAAAGATATGAGGTACAACTACAGAAACAGTGTTAATGTTTACAATCCGTATTTTTTCCATTTTTCGTTGACAAGTTCAATTATCTCGTCAGACATAATAATCTCTGGGGGCCACTCTCGGTGGTAGCCTTCTTCTTCCCATTTCGTCGTTGCATCAATCCCCATTTTTGATCCGGCTCCGAGTAATGGTGCAGCGTGATCAAGCACATCAACTGGGCCCTCAACGATGGTTACATCGCGTTTTGGATCAACATTACTGCCTACGTAAAAAAGCACTTCTTCAACGTTTTGTACGTCTACATCTTTGTCAACAACAATGATAATTTTGCTGAACATCAGTTGACCCAATCCCCAAAAACTGTGCATAATCTTTTTCGCATGATATGGATATCGTTTGTCAATTGAAATCAGGGCAAAGTTGTGAAACACACCGAATAGTGGTAGGTTCATATCAACAAGTTCAGGCAATTGTGTTTTAATCAACGGCATGAAGATGCGTTCGGTTGCTTTCCCCATAAAACAATCTTCCATGGGAGGTTTTCCAACAATGATCGTTTGGTAGATAGGATACTTACGATGTGTAATAGCAGAGATTCTGAAGACAGGATACTCATCTGGCATTGAATAGAAACCGGTGTGGTCACCAAAAGGTCCCTCAATACAAGTTTCGTCAGGTTCAATGAAACCCTCAATAATGATGTCCGCATCTGCGGGTACTTTCATGTCAATGGTGATTGCATCAACCATTTCAACATTTGATTTTCTGAGAAACCCCGCGAACAGTAGTTCATCAATCCCTGATGGCAGCGGTGCTGTGCCGATGTAAGACATGACAGGATCCCCACCGATGGCGATAGCAACGGGCATCTGTTCACCGGCCTGTTTATATTCACGATGATGTGCTGCCCCGTCGTGGTGTATCTGCCAGTGCATTGCTAATGCATACGGATTCAGTTTTTGCAGTCTGTAGGTACCTACGTTCCGTTGGCCGGTTTTCAAGCTGTGTGTGAATACTTGAGGCAATGTGATATACCTGTCTGCATCCATTGGCCAACATTTAATAAGGGGTAATTTGTCCAAGGATGCTTCTTCACCCGTTAAGACCACTTCTTGAGATGCCCCCTTTTTGACATTTTTGGGAGGGAAATTTGTGAGTTGTGACAGGATACGGAGTATTTTGACCTTATCCATAAGAGATTCGGGTGGACCGATTTTGATCATACCTTCTATCTCGTAAGCTATCCTTGACAGATCGTCAACCCCGAGTGCCATCGCCATTCGTGCGTATGAACCGTAGGTGTTTATTAGCAAAGGCATATCACTGCCTTCAACGTTTTCAAATAACAACGCGGGACCGCCAGATTTGCTGATACGATCCGTAATCTCGCTGATTTCGAGGTCCGGTGATACTTGGGTCTTAATCCGCTTAAGTTCACCTGTTTTATCAAGTGCTTTAACGAAATCTCTTAAACTGGAGTATGCCATTTTATTTTTCCAAGACAAGATTAATTGATATAGTCTCTGTATTTGATTAACAGAATACTCTAAAATAGGAAAAAAGTCAACCTATTATGAATAATAGCTTAACTTGATTGGGAGCAAATCTAATTTTTTACTTATTGGTAAGGAATATATGGAATTAGCGTTTTTTCAAGAATTTCCCAAAAAATTTTATGCTCACGTTGGCTTATAACGCATTTTTTTATTTGTTTTGATATGATTATACACAAAGAATCATATCAAGCGAATTTGTCATACACATAGTTTTTACATGAAGATATTAATCTTGCGAAAACCCACCAAAAGCAGTCTCAAACCGTTGTCGCAGAATATCGGGACTTGTGTGCATATAGATAAGCGTTGCATCTAAACTTGTGTGTCCCAATGCAATGCGAACAGATTCCAGATCGTGTGTAGCTCTATAGAGTTCAGTGCCGAAGGTATGTCGTAGGTCGTGTGGTGTAAACCTGAGTCCGATGTTTGCGGAGGCCGCTTCCATGATACGTTGAAAGTCTCGGGGAGCGAGTCTATTTTTTGTGCGAAGTGTACAAAATAAGGGACTTTCTAATTCACTCTTCTCGTTCCGTTCAATCTTCCATTGTAAGAAGTCGTATAACGCGTCGCGTACATCGTTGACGAGGGGTATTCTTCTGGCGACCTGATTTTTTGCGATTTCTGCTCTGACTTCTAATGTGGTTACGATGTTACCGAATTTCATGACATCTCCGATATTCATACCACATGCTTCAGCATTTCGAAGGCCGGTTCGAAGGCAGAAGAGTACGAGTGTTCTATCGCGTTCTCTATTTTTGAGTGCGTCTAAAATGATTCTTTGTTGTATTTCGTCGAGGACTCTGGGTTGTTGTGTTTTTCTTCTTCTTGAATTTGACATTTGGTTCTCCACTTAAAATGACCTGATAATTTTATCATATTTCTGTTTTTTACATCAACATTTTAATGACGTTTTGCACGTACAATACGTCATTAAATGCTCGTACAGTTACACAGTTACACTTCCTATCATGTTATTTCCACTTTTCTTCTCCCCCAACCTTTAAACCCAACCAAATTTTTCTACAACCCTAACTCAACGAAAAATGTTGCATTTGTTTTCGCGATGATGTATTCTAATTAATACGGTTTTTTCAATTTTTTAATTTTCTATTTTTCCAACCCGAATTAAAAATGTGACCGTTTTCCAATTGGTATTTCATGATAAATAAATTTCACCATGAGATTCTTTATTTACTTTCAATTTATAAGTTTTTGATATTTTCACAAAAGATTCGTTCTTTTTGGACAATTAACGACAATTACATGTATTTGAGATCGCATCTCAAAAAAGAATCTGTATTTGAGATGCATTCTCAAATACAGTTTTATTACTGTTTTGGCAAAATTCACACAAAAATCCAAAAATAAAAAGTCGGAGTACTTCCTGATGAAAAAATTTTTTCTGTTTCTTACAATACTAACAATAAGCCTTGCATTTATTGATAATGTTACCGCTACAGTTAAAATCGGTCTCATTCATAACGTGCGCGGCCCCGGCGATCTCTCCTTCTCTGACGCTGCACACAATGGAGCAAAAAAAGCTGAAAAGAAATTGAATATAAAACTAACAGAAATAAATCCCGCACAAAATGCTGAATACGAACTGGCAATGCGAAGACTGGCAAAACTAAAATATGACCTTATCATCGGCGTAGGCTTCGTATTCAAAGAACCTATGAACCGTGTCGCTGCTGATTACCCAAATGTGAACTTTGCACTCATTGATGATGAAGCCGATCCCTCTAACGTCGCATCGCTTATTTATAAAGCACACGAGGGCACTTTCCTCGCCGGTGTCATCGCAGCACTAAAAACAGAATCAAAAAAAGTTGGATTCGTCGGTGGAATGAAAGTGCCACTCGTGGAAGCTTTTGAAATCGGTTATGCTGCTGGTATAAAACATACGAACCCAAATGTAGAACTTCTCGTCAACTATGTAGGCGTTACGCCACAAGCATTTGATAACCCCGCAAAGGCAAAAGAACTCGCACTCGCTCAATATAATAAAGGTGTTGATGTGATCATTGCAGCTGCTGGGGCAAGTGGTTTAGGTGTACTTGAAGCTGCACAACAGACAAAAAAATATATCATCTGGGTGGACTCAAACGGAAATCATCTATTACCCGGACAGGTGCTTACCAGTATTATTAAAGGTGTTGAAGTGTCTGTGTACCAAATGATTGAAAAAGTTGTCAACGGTACTTTCACCGGTGGCGTAAAAAACTATGGACTAAAAGAAGGGGGTATTGAATACATTGTGGACGAACATAACAAAGCACTACTAACTGATGATGTCCTAAAACAGGTGGAGGATTTTAAAGCGAAGATTATTGCTGGTGAAATTGAAGTGCCGTCTAAACGTTCGAAAAAGAATACCCCAGATAAAAAATAGGAAATAAATTTTGGATCGTCTCAAAATTGTCGTCCCCGGTGACGCGCCTCCACAAATACAAGGATCACAT
Source organism: Candidatus Poribacteria bacterium (assembly GCA_012270795.1). Taxonomy (GTDB): domain Bacteria; phylum Poribacteria; class WGA-4E; order WGA-4E; family WGA-3G; genus MSPOR6. Next base: position 3,711 of record JAAXHO010000093.1, on the reverse strand, counting down.
CATCTAAAACGATTGGAACCTTATGGAGATGTGGTCATACATAAGGATCGGCCCGAAACGGACGCAGAAAAAATCTGTCGTGCAAAAAATGCTGATATTCTTATCAATTCCCGCGGAATGGTGAAATGGTATGCTGATGTTCTAAAACAACTACCCAATCTAAAGTTAATTTCCTTATGTTCTATTGGCACTGATATGATCGATCTTGAGACTGCAAAACAGCAAGGGATTGTTGTTTGTAATCAGCCGGGACGTACTGCTCCAGTCGTTGCCGAACACAGTTTCGGATTGATGTTTGCACTTGCTAAACGGACTGCTTATATGACCCAATTCTTGAAAACGGGAAAATGGCCCCGAATGAATAACATCTATTTGCAAGGGAAGACGCTTGGGATTATCGGGACAGGTCATATCGGTTCGGAGATGGCGCGACTTGCACATGCAATCGGGATGAACGTTATCGCATGGACTTATAATCCTACTGCCGAAAAGACAAATAAACTCCGCATTCGGTATGTTCAATTAGAAGATTTGCTCAGAATGTCTGATGTGGTAAGTCTTCACATAAAATTGACAGATGATAGTTATCATCTTATAGGTGAAAGAGAACTGGCAATGATGAAATCAGACGCGCTTTTAATTAATGTCGCACGTGGAAAAATAATAGATACGAATGCGCTTGTTCAGGCACTAAACAATGGTTATATCAGTGGTGCTGCAATTGATGTGTTTGACCAAGAACCCTTACCAAAAGACCATCCACTCTTATCTTGTGAACAGGTTATTCTAACACCACATTGCGCGGATATGACTCCAGAAGGTGTTGATCTGCTTAATGAAGGCGTAGTTGACAATGTCGTCGCTTTTTTGGAAAATAAACCCAGAAACGTGGTTGTATAATAAATCAAAAGCAGAGGCATTCATTTGGCGAGTTCGTTGTTGGAGGGGTTTCTAACCCCGATTGGAGATACACAGCAGCAGAAATCGGGGTTAGAAACCCCTCCAACAATGATGCTTTGTGACAATTGAATTCCTCTGAAATAAAATGCAAAACTTGTTACATTAATATATAATACTGATGCAAAATCAAAAGAAAATTCGAAAAATCGGAGTTGATACCGGTGGCACATTCACTGACATTGTTATGTCTTTAGAAGGTTCTCTTTGGACACACAAGGTGCTATCTACTCCAAAGAATCCTGCACATGCCGTTATTAAAGGAGTCAGTGAAATATTAGAGCAACACAAAATTGACTCTCATTCTGATGTTGAGATTGTTCACGGTTCTACTGTCGCAACAAACGCGTTACTGGAATATAGAGGTGCAAAAATTGCACTGATTACAACAAAAGGTTTTGAAGATGTCATAGAGATCGGCAGACAGACACGTCCACATCTCTACGATATCAATGTGCAACGACCTGCCCCTTTGATTACAGCTGATAGACGTTTTGGTATCACAGAACGCACGCTGCACACTGGAGAAATTCAAACAAAAATTGCTGCTACAGAACTTGAAAAACTCAAAACAAAATTGATGGGGTTAGCGTTAGATGCAATCGCTATCTGTTTCCTTTTTTCCTACGTGAACCCAAAAAACGAAAAGATTGTCGCAGACCATCTTTCCTCCCTCAATATACCCATTTCATGTTCTCATGAAATATTACCAGAATATAGAGAATATTCTCGGTTTAGCACGACTGTAGCAAACACCTACATTCGTCCGACTTTGGAGAAACATCTCTCCACACTTATTGAATCTGATACATTCCCTCAGTCATTCCGCCTAATGTTATCCAACGGTGGTTGTATCTCTGCAAGGAGTTTTGAATCAGCAGGTATACAGACTGTCTTATCGGGACCCGCGGGAGGTGTTGTTGGTGCATTTCAAGTCGCAAATACTGCTGGATATGACAAGATAATAACTTTCGATATGGGGGGAACTTCTACTGATGTGAGTCTGTGTGACGGTGGCATCTCTATGACGACAGAGAGTACTATCAGTGGATTACCAATCAAAATCCCGTTAATAGATATCCATACAGTCGGTGCAGGTGGCGGGTCAATCGCAAAGGTGGATTCAGGGGGTGCGTTGCGTGTCGGTCCCGAAAGTGCCGGGGCTGTCCCAGGCCCTATCTGTTATGGTAACAGTGGAACAGAAATTACAGTGACAGATGCAAATCTGTTCCTTGGACGTATTTCACCTTCACATTTCTTGGGTGGGAGAATGTCTCTTGCATCTGATATGACACAGCAACATATTGAACAGATTGCTAATCAACTCGGATTATCGCCATTTGAAACTGCGGACGGTATTTTGAAGGTTGCAAACGCAGCAATGGAACGTGCTATCAAGGTTATCTCAGTTGAACGCGGATTTGATACGCGTGAGTTTACGCTTGTTTCTTTTGGTGGTGCTGGCGGATTGCACGCTGCATTTCTTGCTGAAAATCTCGGTATCAAAAATGTGTTGATTCCTCCCAATGGTGGACTGTTATCTGCCTACGGAATGTTATTTGCCGATGTCGTAAAAGATTATTCCCAAACAGTCTTATGGAAAACTGAAGACCTCGGTAGTAATTTTCTGATACAACTGAATAACGGATTTGACACGCTTCTGAATAGGGCAAAAGACGATATGAAATCAGAGGGATTTGATATGTCTCAACTTAAAATTAAACGTTCATTGGACATGCGTTATGTCGGACAATCTTATGAGCTAAATGTCCCCTATGAGGAACGTGAGACAGATTTTGTTGTACAATTTCATGACATGCATGAAAAGAGATTTAGTTATGCACGCCAAGACGCATCGGTAGAGATAGTAACGCTAAGACTAACTGCTATCAGGGAAACCGAGAAACCAACGCTTACACCTGAGCCATTAGCAAGTTCTGAGTCATTGCATGCGCGGATTGCTGAGAACACTGTTATCTTTGAGAATGAAAAGCATTCAACAGGTTTTTATAAACGTGAGTCTTTACTGCCCGGAAATAAAATAGTGGGGCCTGCAGTTGTAACAGAATTCAGTGCGACGACCATAATTCCTCCCAACTTTGACGCTGTTGTTGATGTGTATGGAAATCTGATTCTAAGTCGAAGATAATTGTGTCATAATTCCATAATCATAATTTGACTTTTTCATTATGTTGTGTTAGTATTTTACTACTGATGAAATTGAAATTGAGTCTTTGGGTAATGGGTTTGACGCTGCATCCCCAATTCAACCTAACGATAAATTTACAACAAGTTGGGGACACATCAAAAACTCCACATATTAATGGATGGGTAGAAATTTATACCAATTCTAAAAAATAAGGAATTCCACTGTTATAGTTGGTTGAAGTGCCTCTCTTCGGTAGGAGCGACCTCCCGGTCGCGACCAGGAGGTCGCTCCTACCAGATCTCCACAGCTAATGAGAAATTATATTTTAGAAATGGTATTAGAAATTAAGAGGCATATTTAGCCATAGAGGATCAACTTTGAACTTTTTACACGTTTTAAGTCGATCAACTATGGCTTTTGTCTAATCCGTTTCATCAGAGGCGTTCAATCGTCGGATTTTGCGGATTTGGATTCGGAATCGCGGAATTCGCGGATTTCACGGAAGACACGGAAAAGATGCCCATAATCAAAGGCATTCAATTGAAACAATGTCCCTTTGTTAGAAGACATTTAAAGAATAGCAATGAGTAGATACGGGATTCTGG
>JAAXHO010000118.1 GCA_012270795.1 Candidatus Poribacteria bacterium | reverse complement strand
ATCTACTGTCCAGGTTTATTTTGTAGGTCGGGTAGAGGCACGACACCCGACATGATGCCACCTATGGTGAATTATTGAAATAATTGTACACCTCTTCTGTAGGAGCGACCTTCGGTCGCGACCGTGCGGGCTCTTCTGTAGGAGCGACCTTCGGTCGCGACCAGAGGTCGCTCCTACAACTCAAAATGTAGAATTAATTGTATAATCTACCATATTTGAATTAATGTCGGATTTCGTGCCTCTACCCGACCTACAACGTAAGAGTAGAAAATCCATTAGTGTCCTGATAGACAGAATTTGATAGTATGGATTATGGATTTTTGACTTGACTTTTTCAGTTTTTACCATTAAAATTTATCAGATTATGTTCATTTTATCAACAAAGAAATAGAGGAAAACAGTTATATGCCCACGTATGAGTATAAATGTAATGCATGTGATGTGCAATTTGAGAAGTTTCAAGGAATCACAGAAGAACCCTTAAAAGAATGTCCTGATTGTGGTGAAGAAGTAAAACGACTTATCGGTGCAGGAGCTGGTTTGATATTCAAAGGTTCCGGTTTCTACATCACCGATTATCGCAGTGAAGGCTACAAAGAATCCGCCAAGAAAGATAAAACTTCTTCATCAAAAAAAGTGAAAAAAGCGATAAGAAAGAAAAGAAAACTGAAAAAAGTAGTGAATCAAAAAGCAAAGCTAAGGATGCTGGCTAAACTATCCACAAATCATAATTAGACATAACTATGCACAACCACGAGCATCACCATCATAGTGAAACACATTCACATCATCATCAAACAGTATTGCAAAAAAAGTTCAAAATTGCTGTTGTGGTGACATTCTGTGTGTTTATTGGAGAAGTTATCGGTGGCATCTGGTCGGGCAGCCTTGCCCTACTGAGTGACGCAGCACATGTTTTCTCGGACGCACTTTCGCTTCTGATCAGTTGGTTTGCAATTTATCTATCAACACGTCCTGCTACATCTTCTCGGACCTTCGGTTATCATCGTACTGAAGTATTTGCTGCGTTACTGAACGGTGTAACACTTATAGGTGTTTCCTGCTGGATTTTCTTCAAGGCATATCAACGGTTCAATTCACCTGAACCAATTCAAGGTTATGGCATGCTTATTGTTGCGTGTTTAGGATTTGTTGGCAACCTTTTTATCCTATGGAAATTACATGGTCATAGTCATGGCAACCTGAATGTCCGAAGTGCGGTTCTTCATGTAGTTGGAGATACGTTGTCCTCGGTCGCTGTTGTTTTCGGCGGTTTGTTCATTCTTTGGACAGGTTGGTACCCAATTGATTCGCTCCTGAGTTTCCTAATCGGTGGGATAATTCTGCTTGGTGCTGTCAATGTTACAAGGGAAGCGGTACATATCCTGCTTGAGAATTCACCTAAGAATACTGACGCACATGCAGTTGCAAAACATATCACAGACTTAGAGCCAGTCAAAGATGTTCACGACATGCATATTTGGTCTCTTTGCTCCAACTATAATGCCTTGAGTGCCCATGTAGTTATTCACGAGAACAACGTCCTTGCCCATGATCAAATTCTCAAACAGATCAACACGGAATTACAAAACCGTTTTGGCATTACGCATACAACACTTCAACTGGAACACATTGCGTGTACGCAGGCAGGCAGCCTATTCTGCAACGCTAAACATTCCTAACATCACCTTATCTATGTTCTTCCTTTAACCTATGTGCTTTCCGTATCAGAGAAGGATCCTTTGCAAACCTTTGTGCTGCTTGGACAAGTCCGTCCACATGTGATTCCATATCCTTTTCAACCTGCACAACACGCGTCATTAGATAGGGTTGATTGCTTTGTTGGATTGCCTTTCTAATAACAGAGAGTAGATACATATAGATTGTATCTGCTTCGCTACCTTCAATTGCGATGGCTATTTCAAACGCTTGATCTAATGAAATCTTTCCGCTTTGCACCTTTGCTTCATGTACGTCTAATCGATCTGTTATCTGTCCAATGGATATGTCAGGCATTACTGGAATTGAGGAGTCAGTATTTCCAGATTTATTGTTTGGTATAACTGCTTCTTTTCCGAATACGTCAAAACACAAAGCGCGTCCAAAATCAACGAGTATGTAATGTTGCCATTCCTCTGTACTCATCCGCTCCCATAATTTTGCGATTCGTTCATCAACGGCCCCTAATGTCAGAGAAAAAGAAGCGTATAATCTGGCTTGTCGCAGTTCAATTCCTTTGCATACTTCAAAGAGTTCTTCTAATGTCAATGTTTCTCCTTTCTTTAATTTATTGTATAACATAACGTGAGTTTGAAAATAATATTAAAGTGGGTTTGACTGAATGGTTTAGAGGTATCCACCCCGCTATATCACACCTACCCAAATTTGAAACCGAATAAACCGCACCACTCCAGCGGAGTGCTATGTTTATAGAAAATCGGATTTTCAAGTTCTTGCACTCCAGCGGAGTACTATGTGTGCTGAAACCACATACCGCTCCTACGGAGCGGGGTGCTGTGTTGGACAGTTGCTATAAACATATTGCTCCTACGGAGCAAGGGACTTGTTCTGGTTTCCAACCAAGATGAACGTCTACGAAACACCATATTCAAAATTGAATTGTTTTATCAAACTCACGTTATACATAGTTTTATGTAATACCATTTCTATTAATTATTGTCTCATTGGACGGTTGTTATGGTAGTTATTCTTTAGGACACAAACTGGAAGTTTGTGCTACAAAAAAGAGACGTTATTAATTAGAAATGGTATAAGTTAGTATTGTTTGGCTAAATGTACATTTTATCCATTTGGTACGTGAAGTGGCAAAGTGATCGCTGCACCGGATGCCATGCTGCGTGATACTGCTTCAGTAAATTCCATATATTTGACACCTGTGTCAAAATCTGTATGTGTAATTTCCTCATCACCACGTATAGCATTTACAAATTCTTCCTCAACTCTCCAACCACCTTCTTCATCAGTAGGGATTTCAATTTCCTTCATATTTTCATCTGCTTTTTCTCCACCATAGAGTCGGTTACCAGAAAAACGTAAAGTTCCTTGACTCCCGAAAACAAATACCTCTGGTGCCCCTGCGTGTCCTGTGACAGCCGAGATTTGCATGTGGAGTTGTGCCCCACAGGCAAGTTCGCCCACGACATCAACGTGTTCTGGTATACGCACTGCCCGCATTGTTCCATTTTCGTCAGGACGCATTTTGATAAAAGTTTTCCCCATCGCCAAAACACGGGTTGCTTCACCCACCCAACGCATCAGTGCTTCATACCAGATACCCATAGACATGATATTCATCCCGCTAAGGTCATAATTTTGTCGCCATTGAAGCGGCGCGTCACTATCAAGAAACAAACCACCCGCTCTAACTTCAACAGCGAGTACATCTCCGATATATCCTTCAGCAATCAGACGTTTGATGGTATTGTCAACCCGTAGTGTCATCGGTGAAGGTACAATCTGTGCGGCGAGTTTTGACTTTTGCCGTGCCATCATTCGCATGATATGTGCTTCGCGTGCGTTCATTGCCATCCGTGCTTCACACATGACATGCTTATTTGCCATCAGAGCTGCGACTGTCGCGCGGCAGTGCAAATAGGGCCATGTCCCAATCACAATTGCATTTGTTTCGTTGTCCCCAATTGCATTTTGCCAGTTGTCATAGATTTTAGGAATATTAAATTCGTCTGCAACGCGTTGGGAAGACGCTTGACTCCGATTACACACGCCGATAATCTCAACACCTTCTATTGCTTGTAATCCAGGGATGTGTCGCGATTTAGTGTTCCTTCCTGCTCCGATAATACCGACTCGGATAGTTTCTGATGCCACTACTATGCTTCTTACCTTACGGATCTTATGGTGAATTATTGAAATAATTATACACTTCTTCTGTAGGAGCGACCTCTGGTCGCGACCGTTTGATATCTTCTGTAGGAGTGACCTCTGGTCGCGACCAAAGGTCGCTCCTACAACTCAGAATGTAGAATTAATTGTATCATCCACCATCGTTCTAATTTTACTCTATCAAGATACATAATTTTTGTCAAGTGAAAAAATTATGAGGGGACAAAGGCATTCAATTGTCCCAAGACTCATTGTTGGCGGGGTTTCTAACCCCGATTGCTGCTGCTGTGTATTTCAAATCGGGGTTAGAAACCCCGCCAACAATGAGTCTTGGGACAATTGAATGCCTCTGTATGAGGGGGTGTGTAAAGTTTTTGTCACCCTTCTTGTCAGAATCACGGAAGGCGCGGAGTACACGGAAGACGCGGAAAAGACACCCTCATGAACATTTATCGCAAAGAATAATCCATAATTAAGCAAGACGATACGTGGCAGCGGTCTTTTCCGTGTTTTCTGTGTACTCCGTGCCTTCCGCGATTCTGAACGCACGCCGCGCCCCCGCGATTCCGTACCCAAACCCCCGCCATCAGCCGACTGCTGAAACCCATTGTATATATATTGGAAATCCCAATAAACAAACACAATAAAACAAAGCATCCTAACACCACATGATGTATAATATTACTTTGAAAAAACTCAACATCTCAACTCAAAAACACCTTCAAATGAGGAAAATTTTCCGAGAAAAAACTGTTCCAAAAAACTGAAAAATGAAAAAAAATTTACGTTTTTTGAAAAAACCCCTGTCAGACCTTGCTAAGACTGGACTAAAAGCCAATTTTCAAAACATACCACGGTATGTTATTTTATACCACGTGGTATGTTTTGCAAAATTTTAGTTATCAAAAAATTGTATGTATGATCTCATTAATTCAACAAAAAAATAAACAAAAAATGTAATGTACAAAAACTTTACAAAACCAAAAATTATGAGTGGTAGAGACATTAGGACAAACATGAACACCCAAAAGAACATCTTAAATGATAATTTTTCAATAAGGAAATACAGCAGAAAGAAAATGTTACACATCATGGAAATTAATTTTTTCGAAATTAATAAAATTGGCTATAATCCCCTATAGCCACTGGGTTTATAGCCAATTTAAAATGTTACCAAAAAAACGAAAAAAGTGTCCATTTGGCAACTTTTTGGAGTGTGCAAAGTTTTGACATGTATTGAGTTTTCGTTTGCTTATTTTCCAATTTTCTGATATTCTCATAACATTCTTTAGAAAAAGGAGCAGTATTAATGTTCCCTGTAGGTATCATGGGGTTTGCAAGCATTACTGTCTGTTATACCAACTAAACGACTCATCTACGCGAGCGGCAAAGGCAATTATGACAATTACTGAATATCTTAGCGCAATTGAGACTACCCTCCGAAGCGGAGAGGCAACTGAACATTCATATCGTCCTATTATCCATGAGTTTTTAAGTAAGTGGAGTCAGAACTTCTCATCTACAAATAATTACACTATTACTAACGAACCCAAACGTATCGCTGGAAATGCCCCCGATTTCCTTGTTAACGGACGTGGGAAATTTCTTTAGGATGGATCGAGACAAAACCTCCAGGTACAGATTTAGATGCCGAAAAAACATCAGAACAACTTCAACGGTATCGTAAGGCATTTCCAAACCTTATCTTGACCGATTACTTGGAATTTCACCTTTATAGTGGTGGTGAAAATTGTCTCTCTGTCCGTATCGCAGATATAGATAATACCGATCAACGCTTGATATATCAAAGTACTGACACCTCTGAAATCTCACTCTTTTTATCAGCTTTTTTTGGAGCGGAACCTCCCAGGATTGGTAAAGCGTCAGACTTAGCGCGGATGCTCAGTGGTAAAGCACAATTGCTCAGGACAGTAATTTTAGAGATTCTACAAAATACAACAAATAATGAACTCCAAAATCGATTAGCAGCGTTCCGTGAACATCTTATTGCTGATCTGTCTGAAACGGACTTCGCGGATATGATGGCACAGACAATCGCCTATAGTCTTTTCGCCGCTCGTTGCTACCATACTCACGGGAATTTTAACCGAACGCGTGCTATGGATATTCTTGCGGAGATAAACCCTTTCTTATCACAACTGTTTTGGGCATCTATTCAACGCTTAACGCAACTAAATTGGATAATAGATCCTATTGCTGAATTGCTCGACTATGCAGATATGGAAAGTATCATCTCCGAATTTGGAACGGAAGGTAGACAGGCAGGACCAATTATTCATTTTTATGAGGACTTCCTGAGTGACTACAACCCCGAAATTCGCAAAAAACGCGGTGTCTATTATACCCCCGACCCCGTTGTTTCTTATATCGTTCGAAGCGTTGATAAAGTCCTAACTGATCAGTTCAATTTGTCTGATGGGCTTGCACATACAGGTACAGTTGATTTGAACGGAACACAACTACCGAAGGTCCAAATCCTTGACCCGGCCGCCGGTACTGGAACTTTTCTTCGGTCAGTAATTGAACAAATACACCATACCATTATCACCAGTGGGATGGCAGGCGCATGGCAAGAATATGTATCACAGCATCTTTTACCTCGATTTCACGGGTTTGAGCGTCTCCCCGCATCATACACGATGTGCCACCTAACTCTTACACATCAACTTACACAACTCGGATACAATTTGCAAGATGGAGAACGTCTCAATGTCTACCTTACAGATACACTTGAATCAAGAGATCCTCAAGAAGGGTTGTTTACCTTTTTAGACGAAATCGCCAGAGAAGCTGAATCCGCTGCCACTGTTAAACGAGATCTGCCAGTGATGGTAATCGTCAAAAATCCTCCGTATTACGGGGAATCAGACAACAACGGTAAATGGATTATGGGATTGTTACGAGGGCTTGATGGAGACATACCCACAGAAGACTATTTTAAGGTGGATGGGCAACCGCTTGACGAACGTAATTCAAAATGGCTAAACGATGATTATGTCAAATTTATCCGTTTTGCCCAATGGCGTATTGCACGCACCGGATACGGAGTCCTCGCTTTTATTTCCAATCATGGCTACCTCAATAACGTTACGTTTCGTGGCATGCGACAAAGTCTCATGCAAACCTTTGACTCGATCTACATCCTTGACATGCACGGGAATACGCGAACGAATGAGAAACCACCCGATGGAGGAACAGACGAAAACGTGTTTAAAATTCAACAAGGTGTGTCAATCGGCATCTTTGTTAAAAATGCCCCAGAAAAACCTTCTCCAGCCCGTATTTATCACGCAGAGTTGTGGGGAAACCGTGAGGACAAATACAACTGGCTTGAGGCAAACACTGTTGACACTACCCTGTGGGCAGAATTGGCTCCAACCTCTCCGAACTATCTCTTTGTGCCACACAGTGAAAGCGTAACTGAAGAATATGAACGCAATTGGAAACTCACTGACATTTTTCCCTTGAACAATGGTGGAACTATCACGAAACGAGACAAAATGGTAATAGATTTTGATCCTGAACCGATACTTAAACGGGTAAATCACTTTCGCAATTCAACAGAATCCAACAAGGAACTCTGTAGGCAACTACCTATTCGCATGAATAAAGAGTGGAATATTGATAAGGCACGCGAAACACTTCGATCGGAACAAGACCTTAATGAGCATATTCAACCATTCTTATATCGACCTTACGATGAACGATTCATTTTTTATCATGACGCGCTGGTTGCAAGGAGAACTGTAAAAGCGATGCGTCATCTTCTCGCTGGTGAGAACATAGCAATGTGTGTTGGTAGAGCCGGACAAGCAGTAGGTGATCCTATATGGAATCTCGTGTCTATCTCCAAAAAAATTGCCAATTTGAATCTCTTTCGACGTGGCGGAATTGTTGCTTTTCCACTCTACTGCTATGCAGAACAGGGAGCTCAAAGGTATCATAATTTGTCTCAACAATATTGGGAAGAAGTATGCCGCCACCTCAATTATGAAAATGAACATGCTGCCACGATACGTTTCATTCATGATGGAAAAGGAGGTTGCAACACTACTATTGGTCCAGAGGATATTTTCAATTACATCTACGCAATTTTACATGCTCAAGGCTACCGACAACGGTATGCTGATCAACTCAAAATTGATTTCCCACATATTCCGTTGACAACTAATCGTGAATTATCCCGAAAACTGACGTTGTTAGGGGAACAATTAGTAACATCACAGCTCTTTCAAAAAACAGATTTAAACCTACCGAATTTTCCAGTAAGCGGCAATCAACGAGTTGAAGATGTTCGCTGGACAGAAGCAGATCAGCGCGTTTGGATTAATCAAACTCAGTATTTCGAACCAATACCGCGAAAGATTTGGGAATTTCGCGTAGGTGGGCACCAACCTGCAATAAAATGGCTTGAGGATCGAAAATCGAGAACTTTGACCTTTGATGAAATTCAACATTATCGGAATATCTGTGGCGCACTTGAAAATACTATAAAAATTATGGGAGATATTGACAATACTATCGCTGAACACGGTGGCTGGCCTCTAGAAAATAAGGCATAAATTACAACACACGAATTGAAATAAAAATGGCATCATTACGAACACTTGACCAAATATATCGCTTCTTTATGCAGTTTTATCCAGGGGAGAGATATTTATCGTCTCCCCACACACCGATGTCCTTGCCTCTGAATGAATGTAAAGTCGCACTCATCACAACGGCTGGTTATTATCTTGCGAACCAAAAACCTTTTGAAAAGAATGACTGTACGTTTCGTGAGATTCCAAATACAACGCAGATTCAAGACCTAATTATTGGACATAGAAGCGATGCCTATGATGAAACTGGGATGGAAACAGATCCAAATCTCGTATTCCCACTTGATAGATTTCGAGAATTAGAGACCAAAGGAAAAATCGGATCACTAAACCACAGACATTTCGGTTTTATGGGTTCAATTACAAGACCGAAACCGCTTATCCAGAAGACTGCTCCTGAGGTCGCACAGATGTTGAAAACTGATGGCGTGAATGTTGTATTCCTAACACCTGTATGACCGATGTGTAATCAGTCAGTCGGATTGATACAACGTGCCGTTGAAGAGATAGGGATTTCTACGGTTTCAATAGCACTCATTGAAAGCATTGCCAAGAAGGTGAAACCGCCACGTGCTTTGCTCGTACCCTACGGTTTTGGGCACCCATTGGGAGAACCCAACAACCCAAAAGGACAACAGGCGATTATTGCAGAAGCACTCGCGCTTTTACAAGATAAAGGAACACCTCCTATTCTAAAAAATAGTAAACTGAAAGGAGCATTTGATGGACAAAATTAGAGTCGGAATTATCGGATGTGGTGGTATCTTTCGTAACCTCCACTCCCCATATTACTTTGAACCGACACGACGCGCAGACATCGTCGCCATCGCCGACATCAACGAGGCAGCTGCCAACGAACAAGCAGACCGTTTCGGTGCAGATGCATACACGGATTATCGTGAACTGCTTGACAGACAGGATATAAACGCTGTTGATGTGTGCGTTCACCCGCGTCCACACCTTGAGATAACTCGCGCGGCTGCAGACGCTGGCAAACATATCTTGATGGAAAAACCGATGTGCTGCAACGTTGCTGAAGGAGACGCAATGGTCGCCGCTGCCGAAAATGCTGGTGTCCTCCTGATGGTCGCCTATATGATGCGGTTTGACCCGGGATATATGAAACTGAAATCGCTATTAGAAGATGGCACACTCGGCACGCTACAGATGGCATATAATAATCAGGTAGGTTATTTTTCACCTGAACGACACCCGTGGCTTTTCGTCAAAGCCGAATCTGGCGGTATGCTTGTAGAACAAGCGATCCATCAACTTGATATATGGTTATGGTTGTATGGTCCTGCTACAAAAGTATATGGATACACAACACATGTTCCCCTTGGCGGCACCTACCCCTCACCAGAGCAAGCAGTTGAGAACAATGCTGTCCTGACCGTGCATTTCAAAAACGGGGGTATCGGTATGATGATAAAGAGTTGGGCCGCACAAGTCGGACATAGTGGAAGTGGACTTGTTACAAGCAATGGGTCAGCCACTTTTGGCAGAAACAGTTTACGATGGAAAACACACGATATGAAATCTGCAGAGGAATTTACCGCACCAATCCCAGATGACAATACCTATCGTAACATACCAGAAGCACAACGGAAGCAACGGTACTGGGGTATTGCAGCCAAAGGGGCAAGTATTGATCACTGGTTACAGTGCATCGCTGGTGAAGCTGAACCGACAACACATGGACGTATCGGTAGGGACGGTATTGAATTGGCTGAAGCGACATATAGATCATCGCAAACAGGCGAACCGATATCCTTGCCATTGTAATACCATGTCAAATTGATTATGTGGCATTAGAACTCAACCAATAACTGTGGAACAATTGTTGCACTTCGCGTGGACTTTTCAACATTATTCACTTGATAAACAATACGCGCTAAAGCACCCTCTGTGAAATGCCATGTCAATCCTCCACCCAGTGTTGACCAAACCTGTTCATCTTGTTCCCGATTGAATGTATAAGTACGATACATCTCTGTATCTGGATTCCATACATCATACTTTAACCGAATATCTAAAGTATCCGTTATAGGCAACTCTACATGCCAATAATATCCTTCAACATTTGCATTACGATCTTCTGTTGAAAGGGGAATTTGAAGATATTTCAGGAGCTGTGTATCTTGTCCTCGCACCCATTCGGCAGCAAGATTGAAACGCCACACCTTAAAACTTGTCGCAATGCCAAATCGACGCTTGTATAACAAAGTTGATGGGTTCACATCACCATTGATTGGATTGAATGGATAACTATTACCATCAAAATAGGACCCACCGAACCATATCCGTTTACCAAAAACCGGAAGCGTCCCATTTAGATGCAGAAACAACGGAGGACTGTTATTCCTAATTGGTTTCAGAATACCACCACCACTCCCATGCGGTCCGATACGGATACCAGAGACCACCGTACTATCCGGAACAGTACGTAGGGCATCCGGTCCATCTGCAAGTGAAAACGTATACGAGATGGGTCCGATAAAACCGTTCAGTTGAATGCCGCGATCAGAGATAAAACCGATATTCTTTCTTACCAGATTATACAATGGATTTGCGGCAGCGTCTGACTTTGTATCAATACCGAAACCGTGTCGAAACCGCCCAATTTTCATGGATGCACCTTTCGGCAAAACTGGCAACCCCGTCAGAATTGCATAAACAAATCCGTGATCATCCGCAACTTGTGAACCTAATTGTGATGTCGTAAGCAACTGTTCACCTAACAGACTCACATGATCACCGACATTTGTTGTTACCACGAGTTCCGCAACATGAATCATTGTAGTGCCAGTATCCCAATTATCCTTATCTGGAATCAGATCTTTTCCGCGAGTTATTCTACGGATATCCAACGCACCACCAAATATTAAGTCACCAAACGCACCACCGAGAAAGTCAGAACCACCTGCATCCTCAGTTGATTCGGGATCATCAAAACTAAAAACGTCTTCATTATCATCTTCTAAATCTTCGTTAGATGTTAAAAGGTCGTCTGAAGATGCCACATTTTTTGGTGTACTGGCAGCATCTCCTGGATAAGACCGGGCAAGAATTTCAGCGATATTGCTATACCCATCTCTATCAGAATCCTCCTCTGAAATGCGGAGGAAGGTTGAGCGATTCATACCGTTGTGTAGAAATGCTCTACCGTAAGGGTTAGGAGAATCACCACCATTCTTAGAGAAATGACAGACATTACAACCCCCTGCCCATTCATATTTTGCGCGGAACATCTTGTAAAACGCTGGTAAAGCAAATGCTGTTTGACCAGTAATAAGAAAAAAGCTGCAAACTATAAGACAAGAAACAATTCTTTTTCGCATGGTAGATTCCTTGTTTGTCAATATATATGAAAATTGACATCTCTAGTGGATTATCTACTCTTACATTGTAGGTCGGGTAGAGCGTAGCGAAACCCGACCTACAAAATAAGTCTGGACAGGACACTAGGTTATTTTACAAACACGTTAGAATGACTCAAGGTCAATCTCTTCACCTTTAAATCTAATATGTGATTGGTTGACCAGTTTGTCAATTTCTTCCCACTGTTTTCGCGTTTCGTCCGTAATTCCATTTCTATCAATTGCCTCAGCAAATTGTGTTAGGGATTTACTAAACTTTTCCTGTAGTTCAGTATATTCTTCAGTTTTATCGGCATTTTTCGGTGGTTCAAAATCGGCGATGAGTTTGGTGTATGCAGCGAGCTTTTTCGCTGATGTGACCGCTTCCGCTTTCCCTTCACCTTTGTCAAAGTAATCAACGATTACGAAATAATCATCAATCATTAGACTCATGAGTTCTTTAAGGTCTTCGACCTCAGGTAATTCCACAGGTTTTTCCTCAGATTGTGGTTTCTTCTCTTCATCTGTTTTAGGTTTTCGTTTGAGGAAGAGTGCATAACTCATAACCAATGTTTTCTTTGGCATAAGTGCCACCGCTTTCGATGCTTCTTCATGGTCCTTAATTGCCTCAATATCATCACCGACTTTAAAAGCATCGTCAATACCTTTACCGATGAATTGTTTAAGAAACTTTTCTGACGCAATTGCATCCGTTTCTTTGTGTTCATAGACAGTTACTTTCACCACTTTTCCCTTCATATTGAGTCCGACGGAACCGTCAATAGTGCCATGCGGCCCCTTCACATCAACGAATAAAACCAAACCGAGTGGCTTTTTCTGATCACTAATGGGAATATAGAAGAGCGGTTTATGGTCCTCTTTCCTAAGTTTCCCCCCCAAATCTTTCTCAATGGATGCGATTTTTTCCTTTGTGAGAGACACACTGCGTTGAACGAATTTTTTGGCATTTGGGAAGATAGCATCCAGCTTTTCCCCTGGAAATTCAGTTTCATGAGCATTAACATAAATAGGAGTGTTTATCATGACTGATAAAATAACCAATAAAATCCCCTTATGAGTTGGTCGTATTTTTTGTAATAACATCTTTAATCTCCTTATATTGATGTGTAGTGCTGCCGTTCTTAATAGAAAACAACAGCACCGATAGAGACTTAATCTACCACTTCAACCATGAAAGTTGGAAACAGAATTTGATCCTTATGCTTCAACTGACCAATAATCTGATAGACACCAGCTTTTTGAAATTTAGTCATTAGCATAATAGAAGGACCGAATTTTTCTGGCGTTGTTCCTTGATGCTGATGCCCTGTTGTAGCAGGTTTTTTCATATTATGTCCTGCATGCGGATCTTTCTTCATCATCTTGAGTGTTTTTCCATCCATTGGAACTGTACCATGCGTATGTAGTATACCATCTAAACGGGTACTAACGATAGCAAAATGCATCGGTGCGTCCAAGAATGGAACAAAATCGGTAATCGGTTTATCATCATGCATGAAACTGTAGGTGATATGCACCATCTCACCTGCTTTTATTTTTTCTGGCGCATCTATTTTCACATAGTATTTGGATTTTGCATTTTTATCGGCAAGATCAACAGCTTTTGTAAACCGATCTCCACCTTCTTCAGTATATACGTTGACGATTTTTTCTCTACGAAAGTCTTGAGAAATATCCGTCATCTTCTTTGCCCCTGCGACATCAACATATAGGTACTTTGAGTATTCAGCATCTTCCGTCATCACATCAAGTGCAAGTATGTATTTACCCGCCAAAGGAAATGTGAAGTGAACCGTATACGTCCCATCAAGTTCCGCTAAGATGTCACGTGACTCAAAATCTTCAGGGTGAATATGTCCAACTATCTGCAAATTCTCACTGACTACTAAAACGTGGAGAATTCGATCGTGATGAACCATTAGGTCAGTAAACGGTTCACCCTTTTCATCCGTAAGATCAAACTTCAGGATCGTAGATTTACCTGCTTGAATCATTTCTGGTTCGGTGTGAAGTGTGACATTAAGATTTACTTGTTTTTCTACCTTGTGTGAATCGTGCTTTGTATGTTGTTCAGCAATTCCTATGTTCACAAGAAATAGGCTGGTGACAACGATTGCTACAACATTAGACAAATTGAATTGAAAAGTATTCTGGGATTGCATTGTGATACCTCCATATATAGCACCCATAATAGATAGGATAACGTACAAACGTTTATCCATTGGATTGTAATTGTCTTAACAGATTATGATTTAAATTGATAAAAACTATTTAGGAATGGGTATAAGGAGGTCCACGCCGGGAAATATCGCTATTTAAGATATGGGAATACATCTTCATTGGAACAGGAAGATGAAGTAATTTTCCTTGAATAAGCAGTGGACTTGGTTTTGGATAGGGAGTGAAAACGGAATGATAGAACTGCTCTATCGTTTCACGAAAGGTGTCACTATTGTAAGTATGGTTGGATAGTATTAGTTGTAATTCTATTTCACAACATTCAGTTTGAGATTGTGATTCAGAACTATTCTCTGCATCTGTTTCAGTTCTATGGCAACAGGACGCTCCCATTTCAGCATAATCCGCCAGAATTTCTGTGGATACATTACCACACAATTTCTGTTCAAAAGCAGCGCAGAAAAGTGGACATGTGTAATGAACACATATCAAAGCAACAAGTAAAATTGGTACCTGCCAATGTTTACGAAACATCGCTAAATTACTCCACTTTGAAAAGATACAGAAATATTTTTGACTTACTTAGCATATTATACACCATAAACTGGAAAAGTTCCAAAAAAATTGAAGTTCTCAGAATTTCATATTATACCATTTCTAAAAAATTATATTTCATTTAAGGTTACCGTTACAGGGTTATACCAATTTAAATTAATATTGTCCCATTAAGGAATTCCACTGTTATTGCTGGTTGGGGGACCTCTCTTCGGTAGGAGCGACCTCCAGGTCGCGACCGGGAGGTCGCTCCTACCAGAACATT
>JAAXHO010000031.1 GCA_012270795.1 Candidatus Poribacteria bacterium | reverse complement strand
CAGAAGAGGTGTATAATTATTTCTATAACGCACCATAGTTTTCTGTTGTGGGAGAGAGATCTTGTAAATCCGTTTTTTAAGTTTCAAGTTGTTATATTGGAACTGAAAAACCCTCCCTCCTACAAAAGATGTTTATGTTGAGATTAACCCCTATGATAACCCAAGTTGCTACTTATAGGATTTTAGACCTACAGACACCATTTTTAATAGAGTATAATACACTTCTCGGAAGTTTTTGTAGCACAACAAACTGCCAGTTTGTGTGCAAAGATGCGCAATCTGGCAGATTGTGCTACTATGTGGCAGCTTAGGTTACATAGTAGCAACTTGAGTTATGATAATACAGAATTTGTTAACCAAAATTGTAAAACTATAAAATGAAATAGGAGAGAAAAAACGATGTTTGAAATAGGAGGTCAAACATTCGCTTCAATTGCGGATGTACGACAGCATGTTCACAATTTATTAACCGAAACTCCTTTGAATGAACCATTAACAGGAATAGATGGTGAAATTATGCATGAACTTTTTTTACACCATCCAGAAGCGGAGGAGAAATTGGATGGTCAAGAAGTTGACCATTTTAAGGTTGGACTTCATCCACAAGCGGGTGCATGTGCGTTCTGTGTTGTGCTTTCTGATGGTGTTGAAGACACGTTCAGTATGAAAAAGTGTGTTTCAGGATGGGTGCGAGAAACCGGTGTAGATAAGACTCAATCAAAACCTGGTCCCAGCAAAAAAGCTGCACCTAAACGGCATACTAATGTAGAGCAAGCAGTTTACGCACCGGGGATATCTGGACTTCTGGACAGGTTTCAACGGGTGGTAGCACTTCACGCTGAACTCGGTAAAGAGATAGAACAGATACAGAAAGTGTTAGCAGATGAGTCGAAGGGGTAAGGAGAGTAGGCACATGCAGGTAATGTGTGAGTTATCTGCATGTGCTATTAATGTTATACCATTTCTAATTCAACTACTGAATTTTTTGTTATGCACTGCAGGCAAGCATTTTCAAACAGACAGGTGTTGGTACTTCGGTAACGTTTCCGGTTGGTGTTAATTTTCCTGTTTCTATATCAACAGCAAACGTAACAATGTTGTTCGTTTGCTGATTTGCTGCTAAGAGCAGTGTGCCCTCAGGATTTAGACCGAAGTTGCGTGGTGATTGTCCCTGCGTTGATTCGCAATCGATATAGCTTAGCATTCCAGTGTTTTCGTCAATTGCACAGATAACGATGCTGTCGTGTCCACGGTTGGAACCATAAAGGAACTTGCCTGAAGGATGAACGTGAACATCAGCACAATGGCTGGTTCCGTCAAAGTCTTCTAGTAGTGTGGAAATTGTTTGGATTTCAGTAAGTGTTCCCGCTTTTGCGTCATATTGAAATGCTGTAAAAGTAGAATCCAATTCGTTTATGAGATAAGCGAATTTGCCGTTTGGATGGAAATCGAGATGTCGTGGACCGGCACCTGGATGAACTTTTGCCCAGGGTTGTATGTTAGGTATGAGTTTCCCATTTTCTAAGTCCAGTTGGTAGATGAGTATTTTGTCAAGTCCGAGGTCAGGTGAGAAAGCAAAGCGGTTTTCTGGATCAATCATGATTGCATGTGCATGGGGTTCGGATTGCCTTCTTGGGTTGACACTGGAACCTTGGTGCTGGACGAAATCGGATGCTTCACCAAGCCTTCCATCTTTTCCGATAGGAAGTGCTGCTACACTTCCGCCTCCGTAATTTGCGACGAGTAGATACTTGCCCGTTGTGTCAACGCTTACATGGCATGGTGCGCCGCCCCCGGTTGCGCGTTGGTTTAGATAACTGATTTCCCCTGTACTTTGATGTATGAAAAATGCTGTGACAGCACCACTTGCTTTGCCTTCATATTCTCCGATTTCATTGACAGCGTATAGATAACGTCCACTTGGATGGATGTCCAGAAACGAAGGATTTACAACGCCTGTTATCTTACTGGAATATTCTAATGCGCCAGTTTCATTATCTAAGCGATAGACATAGATGCCTTCGCTATCTCCGTGCGTATAGGTGCCGATATATACATAATAGTCTTGTTTGTTTTCTTGAGCCATAACTGATGTTCTCCTTGTTGGGTGCGACTAATATTTGGTATAAAGAATTCCTAATCATTATTATATCATTTTTTCGGTCTGATGTGATGAATATTTTTCGTTGGTTACGGGGTGCTTCAGAATCACGGAATGCGCGGAGTACACGGAAAAGACCGATGCCACGGATCGTCTTGCTTAGTTATGGGTTATTCTTTGCAATAAATGTTCATGGGGGAGTCTTTTCCGCGTCTTCCATGTACTCCGCGCATTCCACACACAAAGGAAATATGAAATTCCTAAATTGACACTTATAGTGACAAAAACTTTACATACCCCCTGAAAACTTCACACATCCCTTGATATTTTTGGGAATAAATTGTATACTTTAAAGCATATTCTTATTCTATAAAGAGGAATTTTACATGGGAATTACAGATAAAGAATTGCAATCTTATGAAGCAAATGGGTTTCTGCTCAAAAAGGGCATCGTTTCATCGGAAGACATCGCAAGCATTATGACAGAAATTGATGATATCCATAACCGTATGGCAGAAAATCCCACCCCAGGTATAGGTATCTCTTGGGAGGTCTATGAAGACGATCCAGACCATCCGCCACTGATAAAGCAGCTCATGCATAGTGAGTTAGTCAGTCCAACACTAAACCGTATTCTACGATCAGATGCAGTGCTTGATGTCCTTGAAGCTATGATGGGACCTGACATCTCGCTATTCCACAGCAAACTACTTCCCAAAGCGGGTGGTGATGGCACTGCCATCCCTTGGCACCAAGATTATGCTTACTGGAAAAACGATAGCAACAAACCTGTAATGATAAACTGCCAACTTGCTATTAATGCAGCAACACTTGAGAATGGATGTATCCAATTCATACCGGGAAGCCATAACTGGGGTTTGCAAGAGCATGAACGCAAACAACAGACCTTTGGGGTTTTTCTACCCGGACATTATCAGGAACGTGAAGACGCGGTCGCTGTAGAAATGGAAGCGGGAGACGCAGTCTTTTTTAACGCTCTCGTGATACACGGTTCTGCCCCCAATGTATCCAAAACGGATAGGTTAATGAATACCTTCGCATATAATGTTACAGGCAACGGCACATCACGCTCACGTGAAATATTACGCGGCAAGGAGATTGTCTCTTGATAACTCCAAAACCCATTTGGATATTCTTTAGCATCTTACTTATTGTCACTACGTTAGGTTGTGGAAACGACGAAACAGCAAGGGGTAATGACGCGCCAATCATCGCGGTGTTTGAAGCAGAATCGGAAGTAGTCCTTCCAGGCACACAGGTCCCTATCCAACTGAAAGCCGTAGATTACAATAACGACATACTGACATACTCATGGGCTGCAAACTATGGAGATATTGAAGGAGACGCAAACGGTGCTATATGGACCGCACCTGAAACAGAACAGAAATACCACATCCAGGTCACTGTGAGTGATGGTGAAAAAACAACGACAAGTACATTAGATATCGTCGTATTCCTCGGACGAGAAGGTAATTATTACCCTTTAGCTGAAGGAAATATTTGGAGATACCGAAATGCCAAAGGCATAATCATTACGTTTGAAGTCATAGACACAATACAAATCCAACTTGAGGATGGTGAGACTTTAGACAGTTTCGTCCTACAGAAATCAAGCAACGAACAGGGAACCGAGGACATTGTAAACTATACATATCTCGGACACAGTTATGATGAAAACGGGGAAGTGTCAGGTATTATCCAGCATGCACAAAACATCACTTCTGGTCCTGAAGACACAATGACATTCACCCCCTACCTGCCACTGTATCAGTTTCCACTCTATCCATGTAAAAAATGGGAAGTTAGATTTGAAGCAGAATTAGTACCAGAACTTTTTCCATTAGGAAGAGGTACAGACAAATTTGAGGTCCTGTCCATTGAAACGGTTACTGTTCCCGCCGGAACTTATGATGATGTGTTTCAGGTTCAAGAGTCGTTTACATGGGGAATGGACTTTGATACTGCCAAAATTACTCTTGACACTACCGTCACAAAAAAGTGGCTTGCCCCTAATATAGGTCTCATAAAATTTACACAGACGCAAATCAGAAACGATGTTCCGGTTGAATCTGAATTTGAACTTGAATCTTACGAACTTGTTAGTAATTCAAGGTAGTACATAAGGATTTATGCATTGAAAGAAACGGAAAACAATCTGGAGATACTCACCACAACAGTCGGATCGTATCCAGTTCCTATGTGGCTTCAGTCTATGCCAACAGAGCAAGCACTGATTGATGCGACCCGTGTAGTTGTTGATATACAAAAACAAAACGGTATTGACCTACCGACTGATGGCGAACTCTATCGCTTTGACATTAACCACCCCGAAACGAATGGTATGATTGACTATTTTATTCGCCCTCTATCGGGAGTCCGCGCTGAAGTAGGACGGCAGGAGTGGTATGAATTTCGACAGAAGCAGACGATGTCGTTCCGTGCAAAACCCGCTGGCGTTGTTGAGCACGACTTAGGTGAAGGCACACTAAATCTGGTTTCAGACTGTTCACGTGCTGTGAAAGTAGCAGGTAAACATATCAAATTTACTGTGACAAGTCCATATATGCTTGCGCGGACCCTGTTAGACAAACATTATGGTGACTTTGACGCGTTACTCACTAACTTGTCGGAAGTGTTAGCTGCACAGGTTCAAGACTTAGACTGCGACTGCCTCCAAATAGATGAAGCGAATATTCCCGGTAATCCTGAAGACGGACCGCGTGCAGCCGCTGCAATTAATATTGTGCTTGATGCCTTTGATGGAGAGAAAGCAGTTCATTTTTGCTTCGGTAATTATGGTGGGCAGGTCATCCAGAAGGGGAGTTGGAAAGCACTGATTGACTTTCTTAATACGCTCAGGTGTGACCATCTTGTATTAGAGTTGAAACATCGTCCGGAGGCTGATCTGGAAGCACTCAAAGACGTGTCATCAAACATCCGCCTTGGTATCGGTGTAATTGATGTGAAAGTCAATCCCGTTGAAACACCAGATGATATCGCAGCAAGTATCGAAAAAGCAGAACAGGTATTGGGTCCAGGACGAATCGGATGGGTACATCCCGATTGCGGTTTCTGGATGTTACAACGATCCGTAGTTGACCGCAAGATAGAAGTTCTCGTGAAAGGCAGAAACAGGTATTTAGGTATCGCGTAGGGAAAATATCAAAATACGATACATGATTTCAATAATAGAAATATATCCAAATTAGGTGTGCTCATCTTCATCGGTGGTGTGTGCTTTCTGACATGCACTGCCTTTTTCATTAGAATTACAGAGGATAGATATGTTTGAAATTCATCTACCTTCACTAAAAAGATATCAGAATATTGCAGGTATTGCTGGGGGGATAGGGTTCTGCCTTGGAATAATTATTCCAGGTATTGGTATACTTGTGTGGAATTGGCAATGTCCATTTGGAAATGGTATTCTTCAGACAGTTAGTTTCTTAGCACTCACAGGATTGATCAGTGCAATGGTCTTAGGAAATCTGGCAGCATTTATATTGGTCAGAATAGCAAAGTTCCGACACTCTTCACAAAAAACACCTAAAAAAACAGGAGACATAGATGGGAATTGATATTTTCGGTCTTGATGTATTATACCTCCTTATGCTTATGGGGGTAGGGATGTGTGCAGGTTTTATAAACGCAATGGCATTTGGAGGGTCAATGTTAACTGTCCCCACCCTTATTTACCTAATACCTTATGCTCTTAATATCTCATCTATCCCATTCGCCATTATTCATATATACTCTCCAACGCAGATTCCTCAGGCTCTTAATATCTCATCTCTAACAACAAATTTAGCAAATGGAACAAATAGAGTGGCGATTTTTTTTCAAAATTTGAGTGCAATTTTGGGGTATAGACGCAAAGGTGTTTCAAATTTTCGACACGCTATAGTGCTTACAATTCCAGCAGTTGTAGGGGCAGGTATTGGAGCATTCATCGGAACTGAAACACCTGATAGGGCATTCAAGCCCATTCTCGCTGTTGTCATGATGACAATACTATTTTTAACATTTTTTAATCCGACTGAGTGGCTACACCAAAAAATTAATCCCAGTGGTACCCAATATAAAATTATCACTTCCATTGTTCTTTTCATTGTAGGAATTTATGGTGGGTTTATTCAAATAGGGACAGGTTTACTGATTATAGCAACTTTGCAGATTCTTGATGGCGAGGATCTGGTTATTACCAACGCCCACAAAGTGTTTATAATTTTCTTTTACACAATTATTGCTTTAGTTATTTTTGTTAGCAAAGGGCAGGTCAATTGGGTGTTAGGGTTAACACTTGCAACAGGGAACGCTACAGGGGCATGGATAGGTAGCCATTTTGCTGTTAAGATGGGGGATAAGTGGATAAAAGTCGTGTTGGTGATTGCGGTAATTGCTTCTGTAACCAAACTTCTTTGGGATACCTTTAAATTCTAAAATTACCGAAATACCTTATTTGATAAGTAGTTCACAAAAATAACAGATTTTCCAGGTGGTATATCAAAGAGTTTGTAATCGGTTATTTACTAATTCTACTATAGGTCCTGTTGTTAATTCTTGCAAGAGATTTATTATTTCATTAGTGATTTCAGTTTGTTTACTAACAATTTTCAGTTTCTTTCGTTCCAGTTTTTCTGATGGTATTGAGTTTGTTTTTTCAGGTTTCACGATTATCACGCCATCCCCTAATTCCAGTTCTTGCATAGCATCGTTCCATTCAATATTCTCATCAAAAACTTTGACTATCGGTTGTTGTAATTTTATTAGTTGTATTTTTGCGTTTTGTATTGCTGCCCCTAAAACCAATGGTATTGGGTGTTGATTGTTTGCCATGTGAGTCAGTGGAAGATTCCATAATAAGACAGGTTTTTTAATGCGTTGAGCAAGTAGGATCAACCGGACAAGTCGTCTCCAATCGGAGGGATTTTTGAGGCTTTCGTCATTTCCTTTCAACAGGACGACCTTTTTTTCTTGGATTTCAGCTAAACCCGCGAATTCAAAATTGCCTTGTCCACCTGATCTGTCTCCATAAAGTTGAATAGTTTTGTTAAATGGTGGTATTATTTTAAAATTAGAATTGATAGGTTTCATTTGACTAACTGCTATAAAAAAAGCAGGGAGGTGATGTTTCACACCTTCCCTGCCTGAATGAATGGGTGTATAGGATTTACTCTCCGCTACGACCCCCGATTGCGTTAAGAACAAACCATCCGATACCTGCAGCGACTGTAGTGATAACGACGAGTGAGCGTTTTACTGTGGAGACCTCTTCATGTACACCTTGTGCGTCCTTTATCATCATCTGCAGTTCACTGAGAGCTTTTTGATTTGCTTCAATATTAGCCAAAGCAGTTTTCACGTCTCCTTGAAGAGCATTAATACTATCTTGGGCTGCTTTCAAATCCTTTTGTAGAGTAGCAAGCATCTCGTCTGACTTTTCAAGTTGCCCCTTAACTTCTTCAATATTTTTCTGGAGTGCGTTTCTGCTATTTCTAATTACTTTTGTTAGGTCAGCAGTTGAATCACTGTTTGCCTTCTTGATAGCTTCAAGTGTTTCATCTTGGGATTTTAAACTTTTTTCAAGTTCTTTAATTTGATCCTCAAGTTTCTTTGTGTTCCCTTTCAGGTCCTCAATTTCAGCCATCAATTTTTTCCGGGCACCTTCGGATTCGGCAAGTTCTGATTGCAATTTCTCTAATTCTTCTTGGTCAATTTCAACTTTGTCTTCAACCTCTTCCTTTATGTTTTCCATCATAGCGACAGGAATACGCAATTTTTCACCTGGATAAATCCAATGCGGATCGGTAAAGTCGTTATACTTACTCAATTCCCGCCAGCGTGTTGGATCTTTCAGATGTTCTTGGCATAGATCCCAAAGGGTATCCCCTTTCTTGATGGTAATCAGGGTTGTCTCGGTATCGTCTACAGTGTCCTTTGGTGTAATTCTTGCTGATGCCGTGAACACATAGACACCGCTTATGGCGACACAGAGATAAAGAATGAATGTTAATTTGAGTGTGGATTTTATCATATTCATCAGTATTCTCCTCATTAAGTGCTAAAATTCATAAGACACGGAAACGTATTGGGTTGTTCCTGCGCCTTCAATTTCAGTTTCCAAGCCGTCCTGTATAGCGTAGTCAACTTGTAGTCCAGCAATGTTAACACCGAATCCACCGAATAGATTCCGAGCATCGCGCGATGCTCTCATTCCTGCGCGTAGTGAGAATTCGGTTGATTTGCTCGTTATAATTGTGTATTCAACACCACCCCGCATGCTAAACGCACTTCTTTCAAGGTTGACGAATTCATGCTCTATATCAGCAGCAAATGTTACAACGTTGCCCATATAGAGGTCGTAAGCGACTCCAGCATTGACAACCATGGGGACGGTTGCACCACCGTCACCAAATGAAGAACCGAGGTATTTAGCCACAATACCGTAATGGAATGTAGGAACTTGTATATTTCCGTCACTCATTTCGTTTGAATGTGTGTGGAGTGCTTGTCCCTTCATTCTTTCAGCAACATCGATGTGTAGGGCATGTCCCATCAAACCGATATCAACTCCACCGAAACCGCTCTGGTTGTCGACATCATCAATACCGAAACTATCCATTAACATACGTCCTGTTAGGCCGATGTTAAAGTTGCCGAATGCAATACCGTAAGAAAGTGAATAAGCATTTGTACTATAATCTGCAGTGCCGCCATGAACACCAGCTGCATCAGATAAATCGTAATCAGAGACACCAAAATTCGTAGCAGCTAATCCGATAGAACCGTAATCTCCAAGCATTTTTGTGATAGCGATGAAATTATGGCTTCTGTCGAGTGATAATCTCTGTGTAGAGAAATTTAGGCTAAGGTCTGCCGATGAACCGAGTCCTGCTGGGTTCCAGACAGTGGCTGTAGCATCTTCTGCTATTGCTGTGAATGCGCCGCCTAAGCCAATTGAACGAGCCCCGGCACCAAGACGTAGATGTGGCATTAAGTTTACATAACTTTGTTCCGCATCATCTTGGGCAAAGCTGAGAGGGGACACAGCAAGAATAAGAAATAGTGCGGCGATTGAACCGCATAGCAATTTTTGCTTTGTGAGAGACATTTATATCCTCCTTCGTAGTCGCGCTGTCGGAAATTGGGGTGTGTCCCAATTTCCGATTTGCGAACGACTGATTACTTAGCGCGTCAGAGCGAGCTTTAGAATGGCGTATTCGGGCTCGATACCATCATTGACTACGATTTCGCAGAAATAGATGCCGCGAGCTAAGTTTTCGCCACTGCTTGTTTTTCCGTCCCATTGCGTTCCGTGCCTACCGATGTAATTTCCTGCAGGCATGACTTCATTGTCCTTTAGGACTCGGACTGGGCGGAGGGTTACATCATAGATGACAATACTGACAGTGGATGACCTGTTGAGTGTGAAGGAAATCCGTGTATTATCCTTAAACGGATTAGGATGATTATACGGCTTCACTGCTAATATTGGCGCATCCGAATATTCAACGAAGAAACTGAAATGATAAACAGCGGTGTTTGCTTTGCGTGCACCGTCATTATCTTCGGGTACATTCCCTTGTTGATGTGCATTGTCAGAAACTTCCAACTTGACCTTGTATTCTCCTGGTTCAAGTGGTTGATCATCAGGGAATACAGGTGAAGAAAGTGTATATAGAACTTGTGTTGCTGACTTCTGATCATCAGTAAGATCGATTGGAGCAATCAATGTTCCGCCACCCTGTTTGGGTGCTTCT
The DNA here is from genome assembly GCA_012270795.1 of Candidatus Poribacteria bacterium. Lineage (GTDB taxonomy): Bacteria > Poribacteria > WGA-4E > WGA-4E > WGA-3G > MSPOR6. Next base: position 44,067 of record JAAXHO010000031.1, on the reverse strand, counting down.
ATAACCAGTTTTATGGAACCGACATTTACACCAGTTTCTGTATCACCATAAGTTAGGGATATAGTAGGTCTGGCATTTTCTTTATCATCGTTTCCAGTTTGCTTATTGAACGTTTGCTTATAGGTCAAACGTGCACCGTCCTGAGGTGATGACGATGTGATGATAGGTGCAGCGGTATCAAAGTCAACCGAAAATACACCTTTCGCTGTAGAAGAGTTACCATTTGTATCAGTTGCCCGGACTTCAATTGTATAAGAGCCTTCATCAAGCGGGTTCTCTGGTATGAAATCTTGACGAGTGATACCTGTAACATCTGGTTCAGTATCGTTCATCGGATTATCCTCATCCACAACAACACCTGTAACTTCTTCACCACTATCATCCATCACGGTGATAAGGATTTCTTTTACTCCGGATTCATCGTTAGCACTTACCGAAATAGTCGGAAGTCCTCTATGAATAGTTCCCGAAGGGGTGATTGAAGTGATAATAGGTGGGATGTTATCAATAACTACTGTGAATGACCAGGAATGAACCGTTTTGCCACCCAAACTTTCTGCAATTACTTGCATAGTGTGTGTGCCGGGTTCAAAACTATCTGAAATCTCAATTTGTCCATTTTTAATTTTGTCAGCTGTAATCCTATGATTTGCTGGTCCAGGATCAACACTACTGACAAACGGGATAAACGCTTTATTCACGTCGCTTTCATCTCTAATATAGAATTCAACGCTGATGATATCAGACTGTTCGTCGGTAATTACAGCAGAAATGTTTACCCAACTATCCTTGACGATACCAGATGGACCTACCTCTGAGATGACAGGTGGGGTTGTATCTAACTTGATGTTGAAAACGACTGTTGCTTGTGCAGTCTTGCCGTTTTCATCAGTTACCTCAACCATTACAACATATTCATCAGTAGCCATGTCGTCTGTAGGTGTATAAGTAAATTGATTTTCTTCTACTTTTACATCTTTATCTTCGCCGTTAATGGTGAATGTTGTAACTTCAACCTTAGTCTCAGTCATATCCTCTTCAGTCAGACCGGTAGGCATACCAGCAAAATGACCTCTGATAGTTGGTTTACCGTGATAGTAGGTTTGACCTGGAGCAGGTGAAAGGATAGCAACTGATGGTCCTGGTATATCAACGATGAAATCAACTGAAGTCTTCGCTGATTGCTTATTGGCATCTACCACTTCTGCAGTTGCGGTATATGGACCATGTGGTAGTTCAACTTTACCGCTGAATTGGTTACCGTCACCTTTAGTCAATTCAACCTTGTCTGTGCCAATTGTCAGTGTTACTTCAAAATCATCCACATTATCACCAACACCAGTAAATTCACCATTGACAATTATTGAGCCGTTGTCATAAATATGACCAGCAACAGGTGATTGAATGGTTATTGTTGGTTCAGGATAAACAACGGAGAATGTTGTTGTTGCATCAGCCGTTTCGTCATTTGCATCCTTCACAGACACTGATACTGTGTGGGGACCCTCTGATAACTTACCAGGTAGTGTGTGCGTAAACTCATTACCATCTGGTTCAAGTTCTATAGGATCATCCTCATCCACCGTTAGCATAACAGTCACATCACCGACACCGGTAAACTCACCTGAAATATGACGGAACGTGTGATCATAAGTGCCACCTTCTACAGGAGAAGATATGGAGACCGCTGGAACAGGCAATCTGATAGTGAATACAGATGTTGCTTTTGCTGTCTTGCCGTTAGTATCAGTGACTACAGCAACAAGTGTGTATTGGCCATCATCTAACGGGTTTTCAGGTTTAAACTCAAACGAATTTTCACCTTCCTCACCTTCTTCAATTTTCAAGACTTCATCACCATCTAAAGTTAGACTTAATGATACTGGATCTGCATCACCTGAGAACTCACCTTTGATGGTAGGTTGGCTAATATCATACATTTCAACTGCATAAATAGCAACTGTTGGTCCTGGTGTATCAACTGTAAAGGTCAACGACGTTTGTGCAGTTAAACCGCTGCCATCTGTCACTTCAACTTCGACCTTATGATCACCTTGATCGAATGCTTCGGTAGGTGTATAAGTAAAGTTGTTTCCCTCAACCTTAAATACCTCTGATTCAGGAGACACATCAACATTATCACCATTTACGGTAAACTTGGTTGGTTTTACCTCACCGCCACCAGCAAAGAAACCAGTGACATTTTCTGGACTTGTGTCCAATTTTTGTCCGGAATAAGGTGCGGTAATGACGACTGTCGGGTCTATTCCTTCAACAGCAAAGTTCACTGATGCTTCGCCCTCATTGCCAAGTTTATCTGAAACCTTAACTGTGAATTGATATGCGCCACCAGCGAGTTTGTCAATACGGGTATAGACAACAGAGTCGAGATCTTCTTCAACCATTTTTTGATCAACAACAATTGACTCTGCGTCCTGTACGACTTCTTTTGGACGGAGGCGATCTAACAACACAACGGCTGTGTCTGCCTCACTGACACCACTACCATCACTGACACCACTACCTACGACATTAGGGTGTACATTATCGTCAAAACTTGCGAGAAGCGTTGGCAAGTCATTGACTGTAGCCCCTTCCGTAGGTGTTTCAATAGTGATCATCGGACCGGTGTTGTCCAAGTTAATCGTGGCTAATGCGAAGGTTACTGAACCGTTCCGTTTAGTTACCTGTCCGTATGGTGTATACCATCCGTCTGCAACTTTTGAGAGTTCACTTGCCATCAGTGAGAAAGAACTACCTTCACCATCTGGCTCAAATGCGACTTCATGTGCATCAATGAGAACAGCGGTAAGGTCGTCCTTTTCTAAGAATGAAGTGTCAGCAACATTGAAACTCACAGCGATTGATTCTTTGAGAGGGAACCTTCCTTGAAGTCCTTCAACAGTTTCTTGGAGTGGAAGTCTGTCTGGCGATTCACCATCAACTGCCGTAACCATCACGTTGCTAATGTCACTTAAACGGAAGTTTTGCACATGAACGGTATAAATTGGTGAAAGATGCATATCTCCACCTTCACCTTGTTCTTGTTCATTGCCAAACTCATCAATAACCAGTGCATGGAATTCATAAGTTCCATTGTCAAGATCACCGACATCAACCGTTACCTTCGCTATCCCATCAGCGTTTAGAGATCCGTAATTTTTAGGTTCTTTGTTGTCAGGATCATCTGCTCGAACCAACCTTACCTTTCCACCAGCATAGGTTAGCGGCTTGACTATTTCGTCAATTTTAATGGTAAAGGTAACATCCGTTGACAGAGCTGGATCATCATCGATTAAACTGACAGTGTAGCTGCCATCTTCTTCATTCGGAGCGATAAAACCTGCGACATCAGCAACATCTATGATGTTTGTTGGACCGAGTGGCGGTACATCATCATCATTGTCTAATGAGAATGACGCTTCTACACCGTCCCGTTGCATGTATTCAGGGTGTGCCTTATTCTTAGGCGTGAGCGAAATTGCTCGCACCACATACATGTTTTTATCTGAAGAAACAGCACGTTGAGAATCATCACCGCGTGAAATGGTGTCTTCAAGTCTGTTGATAGGTTCATCATCTTCAGTAAATGTATCTTCAAGTGCTAACTTACGTGTATCCACCTCATAAGACCATTTCATGAGACTTACGGGGCTTCCCCCTTCTGCCTCAGAAATATCAACAAGGGCACTGATAACACTAGTACTAATAATTCCGGCATTAGCAGCGTCAGTAAGGATATCTGACAAATCGGCAACTGGTACTTCGGATACATTCACAATTTCAGACGGATCAGCAGTACCCGTAATACGTTCCCATGTGTCATCAACGGGACGTTTTACCTCAACACGAATGCCTTCTGTTGGGGCAGAAGTAATACCGTAGGTATAGACATCAAAAGTGAGTCTACCTTGCGGTGCGCCACTATCAGGATTTACCATACCATCCGAATTTTCAATTACAATTGCTAACACACCCGGATCGGGTCTGTAGGTGTTCTCAACATTGATTGTGATTTCATCATCTTCGTAATCGTCTGCTTGAATGTTTCCATATTCAAGGAACATTTCATCAGCAGCGGTAACATCATCGTAAGGTTCTGCATTGTCATACGCTAATGCATGAACTTGAAATGAATAAACATCGGCTTCTGTCGGATTATACATTAAATCGTGCGGATCTTTGGAATGATTTTGGAGATATTTGTCATTGTAGACCTCCTCGTCATCGTCCATCAGAGTACCGACATCAATCGTTACAGTAAATACACCACTACCTTCAGCGGTTTCAACAATGTCGCTGATAATAGCACCTTCAGGCAGTGTTGTTAACAACTTCACGCCGCCATCTTTGTACGTATGACGGTCAGCGGTTGGTGTAAGCGTTAGTGTAATGACTGGAGACTTGACGTTGGGATCGTATTTGTCAACGAGACCACCAACTGTGTAAGTCCCGTCACCGTTGTCTATGAAGACAGGATCGGTAGTGTCAGGGTGAACGCCAGTTACAACAACTTTTGTCGGACCGAGAGGTGCGACATCGTCATCGTTGTCAACTGAGAACTGTTCCGTATAATCTTCACCCATAAGGACAGGTGAAATATCATTACCTTCCGCATCAACAGCATAAGCACGCACCATATAACGATTTTCATCAAGTGATGCGTCTCGTGCTGCGGGACTATCCACAGTAATGGTATCATCCAGTAGCGTTGTATCCACAGTAATTACCCATTTGAGGTAACTACTGGTAGCATCAATATGGAGTTCATCTGCTGCATAGACTTCTGCTAATGTTTTACCTTTAAACATTATTGCTTCTGTCATGCCACCGTCCAAAGGATCACCGTCTACTGCAACTTCACCAATCTTAATCGGTTTTTCGTCACCTGGACGCATAACTTCGATTCGGATAGAATCTGTTGCGGGAACAGTTCGACGTGGTGTGTATCCCTCAAGCATGATTGTGCCTTGCGGTGCACCACTATCCTGGTTTGTCATCATGATGGAATCTGGATCAACATCAACAACTAACACCACAGGATCAACGGGATGAACATCATCATCAAGATAGACTGTGAACGGAGCTGATATCCTTTTGTCTTGATCTGCTGTCAAGTTTGCAAAATCCACATTATTTATGTTGATTGGATGTTGGAGTGCGTTGGTTGTAACGGTGCGAATTTCCACAGTATTTCCTGCCTGCAATAAATCCTCAAATGTCTCACCAACTTGCCAAAGGATCGTCCGTGTGTCACCATCAGTCCCTTCACCTTCAACTAATTCTATATCGCCAATAGGCTGCCAATCGCCAGCAGCGTCCATATAATAGACAACAATTGATGCGTTAGGATGTTGTGGTCCACGATTGAGTGGGTGAATAGTCCGTTCATCAATCGTAATCGTCAATGTTACATCTCTGGCATTGTCATAGATAACACCGTCATAGATAACACCGTCATAAGTACCAGTGAATTCATAAGCATCATCTTTATCGTTATGGTTGATGTCGCCAAGAGCTGCCATTGTAATGCTTGTGCGATCATATTGATATGGGACAATTCTAAGTTGTGTCGGTGCAACATGGGAACCGACATTTAAGAGTGGGTCAATACCCATTGCACGAATACCATAATCACCGATTAATAGAGGTAATTTATCCTCTTCGCCTTGAATGGCGAACTTATAAGTACGTTCAGGATCAAAGGTGAACGGAAATAGGTCAATGTCATCTACGACAGCACCTAAAAGATCTCTTAGCAATGTATATTGATCATTAGTGAGTTCTACACCTAAGAGTCCTCTGAGTCCATCTACGACTAATGCCTGTATATCCTGTGCTTCTATTATACCCGGGAGCCCTGACGTTAAAATCTCTAAAATTGACCTAAGTGCAAAATCACGAATATCAATTTCAATGTCTGCTCCGGGCACGCCAACCTTGAAACTATCGTCTAATGAAGATGGAAATCTTTCCTTGACGAGGCCCCAGATATCAGACGATAGAAGGGATGCCTCAATCGTCAAAGGTAACCAAGTGCCTTCTGGATTCCCATCTGCATCCAGAGCAATTATTTGATAAATGAGAAAACCTTCATCAACTCCGACTTCGCCAGGAGCTGTTCTACTTGTAATGTTCAACAAGGACGAAGTGCCTTTGTTAGGAGCAGTGGCAACAAACACATCATCTTTGTTCCAGTAACCTGTTGTGTCAGCGTTTGCTGGGCCAATAGTAATTGTTGCTTCTGGAGCGGAGGTGTCAGTATTGAACGTAACAGCAATATGGTCTACTGCTTCTCCATTTGCATTGTAGACAACCGCTTCTAAATTATATTCACTGTCATCCATTTCATCAAGATTAGCATACCAGAGTGATTGTGTTGTTGTATCAATCTTTGGTGCGGTGAAAACGGAAGCTAACCCCGGATCGAAATTAGATTCAAAATCTTGGGTTATCTTGTTAATATTCCGCAACAATAAATTTCTTAGTCTGCGAAATTCCGGTCCCTGTATATTTAAATTTGTTGGTCCGGCGGTAAGAAGCGGTAATAAACTTACGACTTCTCCTTGGACATCACCATCAAACAATACCTTAAAGAGACCACGATCTGTAAGTTGAAGGTTGCGCGGGTCAGGCATTGACCAACTGTTGATGGGATATTCTCTGAGTATATAATCCTCTGGATCTACACCCGGTGGAACTACAACTTTCCCATCTGGTGAAAACAGGGCTTCTGCTAGAGCTTCACGATTAACAATTTCTAACTTTACAGATTCTTCCAGTGTGACTTCAAAATAGTAGTAAACATTACGTCCGGGAATGATACCTACATCAAATTCCCAAACGACCCCTTTATCAGTCGGCACTGGATTCATTTGAACGTCGATAAACTGTTGATCCAATCCTTGTTGCGAATATATAAGTTTGACCGCTGAGAAGATCCGATGGGGTTGACCGTCATCTCTTAGAGGTAACCCTGGCCAGGCAGGTAAATTGGCGGCGGCAAGCGTCTCTTCCAAACGGAAGGTATAAGGAATTCTATGTGGTTGTTGGAATACATCTGTTCCAATCCGCTGTCCTTGTGCCTTCTCAACACCATTGAGTCTAAACTGAACACTCCCCCTATCAAGTGTTGATGGAACACGCACGTAAACGTTCAAATTATCTCTTGTAGAGAATTTTGAAGTATTATCTACATCTGTGTAAAGGGCTTCAGATAATGTAGGCGTAATACCGTTGCCAAAGTTCTCAGGATCTAACACACGAAATCCATCTTCATTAACCGGTTCAATTGCCGGATCATCAGCAAAAATAGGTACCGCTACGTCTGAAATCAAATATTTACGGATCTGATCTTCAGGTAGAATACCTTCTATCGGTATTAGTGCAATAAGGGCCTCAACAGCAGGTTCAACCAATGTGTCTGCAGTAACAGCACCAAGCCCAGCAGCCGCAATAAGGTCACGAATAAACTGTCTGCCATGAAGTCCACGCACTGACAGGCCACCAAGTCTTGATTTTCCATTTAGGTTTGAACGAACAAGTTCAACCGCTGGCAATTCTCCACCTGGCGGAGGTTCTGGTGGTGGTGTAAACTCCTCTGTATCAAATGAAACCACAATGGTTGCAGGGGTTGAATCTGTCGTGCCATCATTGGCTACCAACGTTAATGTTACTGTTGCACCAGGGATGGTAGGCATTGCCGCTGTGGCGCGAGTCTGCGTAATTGTCACCGGACTAGTGAGCGTTCCGGTTGGAATCCTGTAATAATTCGCTGCCTCAGCTGGTACCACCGAACGAGTGCCTGTTACGGTAACTGTATCTGCGTTAGCATCCGCAGTAGTAAAAGCAACATTAAATGAACCCTTTTGCGCGGTTGTTGGGCTTGGGGTTATAATGGTTATCGTTGGTGGTGCTGGTTCCGCCTGTGTGGGTCTGGTCGTTATCAGCTCTGTATTAGGGCTGAGTGAGGCGAGGACCATCTCATCATCTGGCGGATTAATTCCGGAAGCCGCTGTCGGTATAGATACCACAGTCACTTTTAGGTTTGTAGCATCGGCTGGAATACCCTCAATATCGTATGACGTAGTTCCCTTCTGTACTGTAACCGACCGCGTTGGATTCCATTCCCAAATAACTTTATATTCTGCAATAATGTTATCCGGGTCATCCGGTTCTGTCCACGTTACTGTCAGAATACCGCCATCACCTGACCATGTAAAGTTAATATCCGTTGGCTCGGGCAGTTCACTAAGCAGCTCCGAAAGCGTCGACAAATTAGTTTCACTCAAGGATGAAACCCAAGTATCATTTGCGAACAGCAAGCGTAGAAGTTCTTTAGCCGCTTCTGTACTCTGCATCAAAGCTCGTGCATCTGCATCCATTAAAAATGCGCGAACATCTGCGTCATCTTTAATTAACGCTTGAATAGTACCATCTTCGTCCGCTACAATCTGTGTAATAAGTGACGGAGAAGCAAGAACCAAATTTAAGGCACTTTCAAATCCTCCCACTGTTTCAAGTAATGGATTCTTTAAAGTTTCAGGATTGGTTAGTGCTGCGAGAACTTGCACAACTAAATCCTGAAGATCCGCACGCTCAAGCGTTCCACTAAAATCGTCATACACCTGTTGGGCGAATTCTTCAGGAGTTGGATCCGCACTCTGCCCAAACACAGTGTCTGGAATAATTGTACTGTGAAAAACACACAATATAAAAATCAAAAAACAAACAAGTGTTCGTTTTTTCATTAACTCTTCCTCCTCGTTAAGTCTAAACAAAATATAGACTAAATACTGAAGTTTTAGATGGGCAAGCGGGAAACACGACAAAAACGACCGGAGGTAGGTGTTGCCCATCCAATTCTAACATCCTACTACCAAGAAGTTATTTTTTTCTTCTAATATACACAAAAAATTACCCTAGCATAACCTTAATGAAGGCCAAAAGCAAGCAAAATTGGGCACCATAATTTTGTTCTTGACCCACAAATATCTCTTTCAGTGGTTAACATAACAGGTTCCAGGGTATTTTGCAAATAATATTTAATTGACTAAAAGCAGACTACAATATAAGGACATCTGACATTTTTACAAAAGTGCCTTAATTAAGCAAGCATTTTAATCGGCATGTGGCGTTTTTTTTAGAAATTCTATAAATTTCCGTGCCTCTTTGATTTTTACGATTAAATTGCGATCAGTATTTAATATAATACCATAATTAAGAAAACATGTCAAATCAAAATATCATAATTCTGTTTAATTATTACAAGCTTTTTTACCATATCATAATAAATTCTATTTGCAATCTTACAATTTTACAGTTTAATTGTCAACAAATAAATGGTATATGCAAAGATTATTTGCATTTTTTTTACACGTACTTGTTTTAGGTAAGGTTTATTCAAAAATTGAAACGCCAAAAACGCTTTATACGTTTACGTAATCTTGGCAATTAACTATACCTAACATGAGAATAGCATGAGGCATAACCCATATTACCCTCTCATCTACAAAAATATTGTTTCCTCTTGGAAAACTTCATCTCTCCATACTGTTGTATATATCAAGCAATTTAAAGGCTGCACGCTCACCGCTGTGTACGCAATCAGGTATACCAATACCATGGTATGCGTTCCCGGCCAATGCGAAGTTAGTTAGACCTTCTGCATGTTCTTCAATCTCACTTACGAGAGTTTGGTGTCCAACTTGATATTGTGCCATCGCTTGTGAATGTTGACTGAGAATTGAAAAAATAGGTTTTGCTGTAATTCCAAGTAGCTCCGTTACCTCTTTAAGTACAGTAGCAACAATCTTCTTTTCCACAGGTCTCTCTTCAATTACATTTGCAGCTCTGCCTACAAAAGCGCGCAATAACACATATTCTTCTGGTGCGCGGTTTTCAAACTTCATGCTACTAAAAGAACATCCTATCAGGTTAAGACGTTCTGTGATAGGCACCACAAAACCCATTCCGTTGAGTGGGTGTGCAATATCTTCACGGCGGAACGCAAGATTCACTGTCGCAGATGAGGTATAAGGAATGGCATTGAGTTTCTCTGCAAGCGTAGGTGAAACAGCGTGCAAAATTTTGCATGTTTGTGGTGCGGGGAGAGCGATGCAGAGCATGTCGGTATCCAAGACTTCATCATCCTGCAAGCAAACATGCCAACCTTCTCGCTGTTCTTTTTGTTGAATGGATGTAACACAGGAATGAAAACGAATACATCCGATGAGATTCTCTGCAAGTGCATCTATTAACGTTTGCATGCCTGCTGCAAAGGACAGGAACAGACTATAACGCGGTCCACTGGTATCTTGACTTGTTTGCTTAGCATTCCGTTTCTGTGCTAAGAGTGCCTTGATGATGCTGCCGTGTTCACGTTCCATCTCCAAGAACCTTGGAAAAGTCGCCTTTAGGCTTAAGTTCTCTGCGTCGGATGTGTAGATACCCCCTATCATCGGTTGTGCCATCCGTTCGAATGCTTCGTTTCCGAGTCTCCGTCTGACAAAATCTGCAACAGATTCATCATCATCATCATCCGTTTTTCTTGATATAAATATATCGCAAGCGATTCGGAGTTTACCCATCAGACTAAAGATAGGACTTTTCAAAAAAGGCATGAACGAACCTGGTGCGATCATGTAAAAACCTTCTGGGACCGGTAGCAATTTACCATTACGAACAACAAAACTACGTCTCACCTTTGGGTTGGTGTCGATCAACTTATCTGTAATACCAAGTTCTTCGCAAAGTGCTTTCCCCCAAAGTTTTGTTGAAATAAACGCATCAGGTCCGTGTTCTATGATAAATCCATCTCTATGTTCAGTCCGAATTACACCTCCTACCTTGTCACTTGCTTCAAGAAGAATTACTTCAAGCGGCATGTCTCTTATTTCCGATTCGCGTTTCAAGCGATAAGCAGCCGATAAACCTGTGATACCGCCACCGATAACAATAGCACGTTTATGAACTTGTGTCATAACAATATTCCTTAGAACATGTTTTTAAAATGTAACTTTGCTATTGCTGAAATTTCTCACAGACAAAATCTGTCAACATACCGATAAATTTTGGGTGGTCGCCAACAGTGCCTGCGCGAATAAAATCAATGCCGAGGTTCTCCGCTGTTTCCTTTGCCTCAATGTCAAGATCGTATAAAACCTCAACATGATCGCAGAGGAATCCAATCGGTGAAGCAACGACAGTGTTAACACCTTCCTCTTTCTTTGCTTTTAGCCAATCATTGATATCAGGTTGTATCCAAGGGATAGGGCTATTCTCCACTTCACTTTGATAAGCAAAACTGAACTTTTTTTTGTCAAGCATTTGTGCTACCGCTTCACCCGTTGCTTCAAACTGTTGTGAATAAGGCGAAGTATCTGCAGCGACTTGAGGAATTGCATGGGCAGTGAAAACGACTTCGGTATGTTCTAATTTGTCTCCACAAGCGATTTTGATATTCTCTGCAATGGCATTGACATATCCTTCATGTGTGTACCAAGGATCAATATAGTCAATTGTCGGTTGTTCACCTTTAACTGCTTCAATCCCTTTTTTGACCGTGTTTAGATACCATTCATAACTGACTTTTGCTCTGTGAGGAGCCATGACAATGCCAAGTATGCTCCGGTGTCCTTTACCTGCCATTTCCGCAATGATGTCCTTTAAGTACGGTGCCCAATGCCGAAATCCAACGTAGACTGGTAGCGGCAAGTTACGATTTTGCAATTCGTTTTGTAATGCTATGCCTTGTTTAAATGTCAAGTCATTGAACGGTGAATATCCCCCTAATTTAATGTAATGTGTAGAGATGTCTTGGACGCGTTCTTTTTGCGACTCTGCGTCACCGGCGATCCCTTCAACAAAACAGTATGCTTCACCGGGACACTTGTCAGCATCGTATTTTTTACAACATCCAGGCGTAGGTCCGCCAAACGCCACGAGTAAAACACTATCATATTTCATGATTATCTCCTATACCATATTCGCAAATTGGGCAGGCATGAAGCCAGGATCAACTTCAATCGCCTGTGTAAACGCTGCCTTTGCGTTTTTTTCATCACCATTCGTGCGATGTGCAAGTCCGATGGAAAAGTATGCTTGTGCAAGTTGTGAACCCTCAAGTCCACACACCAATGCCTTATATATTGAATCCAAACCGGGTACAGGGTCATCGCCATTTCGAAATGCAGATAATATGTGGTTGTAACCACGTAACAAGTGTGCTGGCGCGTAATCAGGGTCTAATTCAATAGCCGTATTGAGTGCAATTTTTGCTTCATGGAAAAAATCCCCTTTTTCAAGTACGCTTGACACGGTGCGGGATGCCATTGTCAGTAGATTGGCGTATTCTGTCCATGCTGCTGGTAGGTTGGAAAATTTTTCAGTTGCAGTTTTCAAAATGGCAACTGCCAATCCAAGATCGTTCCCCTCCGCAACCTCCTCTGCAGTTTCACGATATGCCTCAAAGTCTTTCAGTTCTTGTGTCCGTTGGCTAAGAGCAATGGTGTCTGCTGTTGGAATAGCAGACGGCTTGAAGTGCTGCCAACCCGGTTCCGGGTCGTCTATCAACCCCCGATATACACGCAAAATGGCATAGCGGGGTGTGCCCCAAACTTCAGCAATATCGCGAATCCAGTTCGGATAGTTTGACTCCATGTCTGCCAGCAATTCGGCTAAGGTCATACCCTGTTCAACACGTTTTCGGACCTCAGTTAAGAAGTAATCCTCAATTTTGAGTAACAGATCCATTTCGGGATCGTGTGCTAAAGGTCCGTGTCCGGGTAGCACATGGTCTGGGTTGAATGTTCGCAATTCCTTGATCGTGTTTATCCAATCGTGGTTTGCCATAAGCCCCTCATTCATGACAGGTTGTCCAAAGATAGGAAAACTACCGGTCATCACTGTATCACCAGATACGACGCATCCCTCCCCAGGTATCCTGATAGCAGTTGCATCATCAGTTTCCGCTTTTCCTAAGTGAACAAGGTGCAAAGGCTGATTGCCTAAATCAAGTTCAGTCTCATACGTGAACGTCTGCTGTGGTAGAAATGGCGGATCACAAAGTGTGAACCCACGGGAACGTAGGAAATCCTCTTGCCGTGGTGCTCTGTTCACCATAAAATCCTTTGTCATCTCGCGCGCAACAACAGTTGCACCTTCTTGACGAAAAATTATGTTCCCATTCGTATGATCCCAATGATAGTGCGTGTTGATTGCATATAGAATCGGTTTATCGGTAATAGTACGAATTGCCTTTAGTAGCCGTTTACCCATCATCTGATTGACTTGCGTATCAATGACTGCAACACCATCATCCCCGATTATTATAGATGAGTTGACGATATTACGAAATAGATAAACCCGATCTGTTACCTTAACAAGTTGTCCGTATTGGCGTGGAGCGAAAGGGTTTCCTTGCATGTTTGGCATCAATTTTCCTGAAGTTTTTTTGAGATATGGACGAAATGTTTGACGTTTTCAAAAGGTGTGTCTCTATGGAGGCCATGACTCAGATTTAAGATGTGTCCTGTTTGCTGCCCCTGTTTTAGACACGTGTGAACTGCATCTGTAATGTCGGAGAATGTCCCATCGCGTAGAATATCGTTATCAACGTTCCCTTGAAATGCTACCGAATCCCCTATTACCGTTTTGGCTTTCCTAATGTCTACGCATTTCCCAAGGCTCAACACATCTGCACCACTTTGGTGCATTAAATTAATGTATGGACACTCCTTTGCAAAAATGATACTTGGGACATCTGAATTGAGTTCAGCGAAAATCCGTTGATGGTATGGAAGTGCGAATTCTTCATACTTATGTTGAGATAACACATCCGCTACTGACTCAAAAAGTTGGACAATCTGAACACCTCGACTGATTTGGTAATTCAAATATTGTACCGTCATGTCAGTCAATTTATCTAATAGACGATGTAAAAGTTGCGGTGCTTCATTCATCATTTCAAAAACTGGTTTTGCCTTTTCTGATATACCAGCACCCCGTTTCATCGGACTTTCACCTGCTATCATAAAAAAAGCAAGTGTTAAGGGGGCACCCGCAAAACCGATCAGCGGTAGTTCCGAATTCAATGTTTCGCGTAATGAACGTATAACGCAACCAGTGAACTCTAATTGTACGTGTGGTTTGTCCAATGGACACAGTGAATCTATTTTTGATTGTGTGCGTATCGGTGGGTCTAAAACGGGACCGGGTAGGAATCGGAACTGAGCCCCCATCGGTGCAAGCGGGGTCAAAATATCCTTATATACAATTATGGCATCTACCCCAATTCGCTTTGGTAGGAGCGAAATTTTCACTGCCAATTCTACATCCGTGTCAGACATCGGAGCAGGACAGGTTCGGAATAGACGCTCTAACGGAAGGTTACATTTTTCTCTAATCTCGCGGTACTGTGGGTCTGATCTACCAGCCTGCCGCATCATCCACACTGGCACGCGTTCCACTAGCAGACATCTCGCCGCACGAAGAAGTAAGTCATTTTTTAATTGTTGTTTCATATTAAAAGGGATAATCGCTTTACTGTGTTTTTAAACGAGCAAGTTCCTCTCGGAGTTGTGAGGCTTCTGCTTCCGCCTTCTGTCTCGCTTCCGCCTCATGTTGGATACGCGCTTCAGCTTGTTCGGCACGCGTTTCAGCTTGTTCGGCACGCGCAGTCGCTGCCTCAGCAGGGGTCTGCAGCCATTTCTCCGCATCCGGATCGTACACTCCAAGACCATTATCACGCAAATGAAAATGCAGATTTAGGACTTCAGAACGTAATCCGCCATCAACGTCTAAGGGAACTTCAATATAAGCAGCCTCAACAAGCCGATATCCCATCAAAGGTGCCGGTAAATAACGCCTATCAACATCATAGAGGAAATACTCTGGAATGCCCATTGCTGCATAATGCTCAACTTTCCCCCTTAAATCATTTCGGTAGGTACGTCTGCTGGAAAACTCCATTACGAAATCTGGTGCTTTGCCTTCCTCCCACACCTTGTAGGTGCGGCGGGGTTTCTGTCCTATCCCGATAGCAACAAGAATATCGGGAGACACAGCAGTCCGAAGAGGGCCCTCAATGTCGTACATCATGATATTTCCGGAGATGTAAACTTCCGGTCTCGGCGCAAAATGTCCCTCAAGAACTTGACGCAGCCAGATTATCCACTGAATGTGGAGATCTGTATCAGCCATAGGTTTACCATCCGATTCAGGGTAGAGATATGCCGTTTCTGTCGGTGCGTAAGGCATTTGACGCTCGTCTGGATAACTTTCCATCGGGTGTCCCTCCTATCCAAAAGGTTTCGTGAGCTCATCATAAGTGTCTTACATGACGTTCTTACATGACGTATAGACAATTTAGTTCTAGACTTTACGAGAGGATTCACCGAGATAAACCTTTCCTTTCTTCCGTCGACGTTCAATAAACTGTCGTAACACCACAAAACTTTTTACGTTTTTCATAATTCTGCCGCTTTCCCGCTCCTCAAGATAGAGCAAAAAACCCATAACATATAGACTCACCAGAAACAGCAGAAACCCAATAGCACACTGTGCCATTGCCCGATAATTGAGGTTTAAACTCAGGTAAGGGGTGACAGTCATATCGTCAACCTTTTCAACAAAAGGATTCTGATCAGGCCAACCTACTGAAACAAATTCACCCCAACCTGTTATTCCAAGCGATAAAAATACTATTGATAAAGCAAATACTAAAAAAAACGGGATACCCATGATAGATTCAGACTTATGAAGAAACCTTTATCAATCCTTTAGTGCAACTATCTTCCCGATTTCGCACCTTTGTAATACCATCAACAAGCGATTCAAGTGGAAATTCGTGACTGATAATTTTGTCCATGTTGACATCACCACTGGAAATAAGGTCAACCGCCTCTTCCCATGTATTCGGTGCTAACCATGAGAACCTGATAGTCTTGTCCATAAGGATAGTATCAAGGATGGGAACCTGCATCACATCTTTGTCGCCAGGCAGTCCAAAGATAACCACAGTTGCATGCCGTCCTGTAACTTCCAGTGCAGTGTGAATCGCATCAAGCGAACTTGTTGCAGTAATCGCCCGGTCAGCTAATTCTCCATCGTTCAACTCCTGTATAGTTGCACCAAGGTCTTCAACATAGTGTGGAGAATCGGTATCACTGACGTTGACAACCACATCCGCCCCAAGTTCCTTCCCGCATTCCAAACGATAATCACGCGTGCCAACAAGCAGAACGTTTTTCAAACCGCGACTTTTCAAAACCTGCACCATCATCAAACCGATAGGACCAGGTCCGAAGACAACAGCAGTCTGTCCCTCTTCTGCATTAAGATTGTTTACGGCATATAAACCGCATGCAAGCGGTTCCGTCAGCGCACCTTGGTCATACGTAACATTTTCGGGTAATTTGACTGCCCAACGGTAATCAGAGACAGCGTATTCCGCGAAACCACCATCTACACTTACGCCCAAGATACGTTTCTCTGGACACAAGTTGGACAACCCTTTTTGGCTCCAGAAAGAATTGGGGTTGGATTGAACGGGATTGACGACAACTCTATCACCGACTTTAAAACCGCCTGATTTTCCAGCCTCGCCTCCAACTTCAACTACCTCACCCGTAAATTCGTGTCCGAGGACAAGTGGTCCCTTCCCATCATCCGTTTCAAGTGAACTATAGCCGAAATAGTAGGCTACATCCGAACCACAGATACCTACTGACCGAACTTGAACTAACAGATCGTTATCACCTGCCGTCGGCACGGGGCGATCTTCAAGCGTCATGGATTCAGGTTCATAGAAAATTTGAGATTTCATTATATACCTCCTTAACAATATGAATACTTTTAGTTTATCACAGACACGTTTAATTTACAATGGAATTTGTGTTTTGGGCCAGAGGAATTCAATTTTCGGGTTTCGTTGTTGTTGGAGGGGTTTCTAACCCCGATTTGAAATACACAGCAGCAGAAATCGGGGTTAGAAACCCCTCCAACAATGATGCTTTGTGATAATTGAATGCCCCAGTGTTATGTGGCGTATAAAGTTTGGTTACTTGTCTGAACCAGGATTTGCAGGATTACCAGATTTCCAGGATTATACTATCAATAACGTGAGTTGATAAAACAATTCAATTTTGAATGTGGTGTTTCGTCGACGTTCATCTTGGTTGGAAACCAGAACAAACTCCTTGCTCCGTAGGAGCAATATGTTTATAGCAACTGTCCAACACAGCACCCCGCTCCGTAGGAGCGGTATGTGGTTTCAGCACACATAGCACTCCGCTGGAGTGCAAGAACTTGAAAATCCGATTTTCTATAAACATAACACTCCGCTGGAGTGCTGCGATTGATTCGGCATCAAATTTGGGTAGGCGTGATATAGCGCGTTGGATTCCTTTAAATCATTGCGTCAAACCTACGTTATCATAAGGTCTTATGATACTATTTCAAAATCAACATCTTCCGCGTGGCAAAAAAATCACCTGCGGTTAACGAATAGAAATAGATTCCGCTTGCAACAGACTCACCTGCCTCGTTTTTACCATCCCAATAAACCGCATGTTTCCGATTCTGATAGATACCTGCAGCTTGATGCCCTAATGCCAATGTCCGCACAACATTACCATTTGCTGTGTAGATCGTCAAAGTGACATCCGCAGGTTTCGCAAGGTGATACGGTATCCAGGTCTCAGGATTGAATGGATTCGGATAGTTCGCAAGCAGTACTGTCTTTTCAGGAAGCAACGATGCTAACAGTTTTTGAAGGTTCGCAATTCCTTGTTGGAAAGCAATTGATCCATCATTTTCAACTTGTGCTTGGTCTATCCATGCTTGTACCAATTCAGGCGTTAATTCTCCACTGTCTACTGCAAATGTCGTAGGTGCAGCAAAGTCTGTTGATTCACCAATGTGCTGTGCGACAATAAGAAGGTCCAATATATTTATCATATTGTCCTGATTTATATCTGCAAGGGGGTAGTCCGATGCTTCCTCTCCAAAGACACGGGAGACAAGGATCATATCCTGGATGCTCACTTTTCCGTCCCTGTTCACATCCCCGATGAGTAATTCCTTTATTGTGAAGATAAACTTATGGGGGCCGGCGGGGATCGGATCTGATGAGGTCGTCAAGAGTTGAAAGTTCTGTAGGGCTACTTGGATGTCACCGTCAGTTTTTGCTTTGAGAGTCACAGAGAGTAGTCCCCCTGTGCCGTTAGCACCGTTTGAACCCAAAATAGAAGAACTGAATCCTTCTATTTTTCCAGCTGTGTTATCAATCGTTCCTTTCTGAAAGAAGGCACCTCCATTCTGTTTCATGAAATCCCCATCGTTGACTTCAAGCACTTCAAGTGCGGTTGGATCAAAAGAAATATCAAATTGCCACTCCGCGAGATCAAAGATAGTTCTTGCGCTGAGGTCAAGGGTGAACGTATCGCCGGTATTGATGGGAGAATGAGAGAGGGTATACGTCACACCTGGTATGTATGAGGTGAATTCTGTGCTGTCGGGAAAACGAAAATTGAAATTTCTATCGCTAAGTGGACTACTCACACCGAATAACAGGGTATTTTTCCCTTTTTTCAACGTAACAGGGACGACTTGTGTTCGGTTCCAATTGCTGTATAAAAGATCTCCATTTAGCCAGACCTTTATAAAGTATGCGCCAGGAATGAATAACGTTGTTTCCTGATCCCGTGGTGAATCCAGAAAGGTAAACCCATAAACAATAAGACTAAACGTGTCAAGTGTTTCTATCCCTAAATTTTCCAGTTGATCATCGAGACTGCTTCCGAAGAACTGTTGTCGTTCCCATACATTTGCACCAACTGAGGCACCCTCTGTTGCCCCTGTAGCTGCGATGTCTGCTTCTGTTACGGCACCATCACTTGCATTTGCCATCGGTTTCCATCCATTTGACCATGCATTAGATGCCTCCGTGGTCACTACCACCTGCAACCATGGTCCTGGTATAACTTTTTTGGGATCCCTATATCCTGGATTGGAGGACCAAGCAACAATGTTACTTATCCTATCACCAGGATCACCATGAAGCACGAAAAATGCCTTCAGCGGCGATATGTCTGATATGTTGTTATCGTAGAGATTAAGTTTTTCTAACGCAGTGTGTTCAGCGAGTGGTGAAACATCCGATATGTTGTTTTGTGCAAGCGAGAGATACGATAACCCTGTGAGTCCCGCAAGTGGCGACAGATCAGATATGTTGTTATCGTCAAGATACAGTGTTTCTAATGCAGTGAGTTCAGCGAGTGGTGAAATATCCGATATGTTATTGTTGTTGAGGTTCAGCTCTTTTAACCATGTCGCCCCTATAAGTACTGAAATATCCGTTATATTGCAACTGCTGAGATTCAGTATTTCCAATTCCAGTCTTTCAAATTTAGGTAGCACTTCAAGCGGTGATAGATCGAATATGTTGTTACCGCTGAGATCCAGTGCCTTTAACGCAAAGAGTCCTGTGAGTGGTGAAATATCAGATATGTTGTTATATGAACTATAGGTCTCCCCAGTATAGCTATAATTCCCAAGAGACAGAGACACCAAATTAGTGAGTCCCGCAAGGGGTGATAGATCGGATATGTTGTTATTGTTGAGATTCAGATATTTTAACGCAGTGAGTCCCGCAAGGGGTGATAGATCGGATATGTTGCTATCCCAGAGAGATAACGTTTCTAAATTCGTAAGTCCTGTGAGTGGTGAAATATCTGAGATTTCGTTCCCTGATCTACCAAACGATCTATACTGTCCTGATTTGCTGATGTCTGAAGAGAGTATAGTTACTTCCCCAGAGATCTCAAGGTGCTCTAACTTCGTAAGTCCAGCGAGTGGTGAAATGTCAGAGATGTTGTTGTTTCCAGTGATCTCCAGACACTCTAACTTCGTAAGTCCAGCGAGGAATGATAAATCTGATATGTTGTAGTCACCATTGATCTCCAGATGCTCTAACTTCGCAAGTTCTGCGAGTGGTGATAAATCTGATATGTTGCGGACTTTGATAGTCAGTCTTTCTAAATTTTCAAATTCAGCGAGGAATGAAATGTCAGACAACAAATAATGGTCTATATGTAGCCATGTTAACCCCGTTGCGAATTGGAGACCTTCCAGATCTTCCATGTTCCAATATATACTCAATGTTGTCAATCTTGCCATATCCTCCACTGTAATTTGGTAATCAGGATCTAGTATAAGATCAATGATTCGTTCATACCCAAGCCTAAATAAGATATGTTTACGCAGTGCAGGATCGGGGATGTTAACAATCGTCCCGGGAGTGTGTTCGAGGATCGGTTCAACGGGTGTTACAATGCTTTCTTGTGGGAAATTCAATGCGTGAACGATGTCTGTCCATTGTTCTGTCCATGTATCCCGTTTGATAGTACCGTTTTCCAGTACCAGCAATCCAAAGTTTTGCAGATCAACATTTTCTTGAATTTTTTCCAGGAGAATCTCGGTTTGTAGTCCAAGGGCAGCAGCTGCATGTGCAGCATCCAGCGGACCTTGAAACACTTCATGGAAACGTTGTATCGGCTCAATACCACCGAAGACTCCACCTGTTGCTTCAAGTGCTTCCCTGTAACGTTGCGTATCTTGAGTGATAAGTGCATCCATCTCCATTTTTTTGACATAGATTGCTAACACCTGTTCTTTGTTAAAGGGCGGGTTATCAACTTGTTCAACAACAGCGCGTACTTCGTCCTCAAATGTCTTCATACCTTCCGTATGACACCCAATACAGGAAAGTCCGTTGCGAACTGTCGGATCACTTACAGCTGGATTAGAGACAATGTTTGTGGGTGCTTCATCAAGCCGGGTACCGACACCATCTACAAGAAAATATGCCTGTAAGCCATTTGGTAGGTTAAAGATAATCTCACCACCGTCATGTGCAAAGTCAAGCGGATGTGTAAAGATATTCTGTGAATCGGCACTCCCCGCAAAGTCATAACTTTTCCAGTATGCCCCATGCTGAGAGATGTGACGTTCAACGACGCGGTTATGCCTTGAAACACCAGAATCGTTGAAACCTGCGCGCCAGACCCGTTTTCCTGGGGCATTCTGTAGGTTTTCAAGAACTGAGACGTTAAGAATTGTCTCTAATTCACGGTCTGTTTCGGGGAGATCGAGAATATCGTTGTAGAGGGGTGGCAATGAAGCAGTCGCAAGAAACCAATCCACATGCACAAACGGCACTTCACAGTTCATATTTTGCTGTAACGTTGTCAGTTTTTCACGGAGGTGTGTTTGTGTCGGCGCGTCGAATGTCATTTTGTAGAGGTATGCTTGCTCAATCTGTGTCTAAGCTTCGTTTCTAATATCCCATTCATAATCGCGTAGGTCAATGTAGTAAACGGTTTGTTCGGCATCAATAGGTTGCGGTTTGACAACGTTGCGTCCCCAAGAGAGGCTATTTATCAGTTTTGAGAGGGCGCGCCGATAGGCGTTGAGTGCTTCAGTTGTCTCACCCGCATTATAGAGATGTGTTAATGTAAAATAGCGTGCAAACGATTTATCACGCGCAGAAAGAGAATTGACGTGGTTTTTAATCGTCTCAAGCATCGTATCAGTTGTAATGAAGCTGGGTTTTGGTTTGGGAATAGCGTCCCAATCGGGCGCGCCTGCGGCAATCCATTGGCGTATCGTCTCAATCGCTTCAGGGGCAAGTGGTGGTTGTCCGAGTGGCATCCGCGGCCCATTTTCTGTATCCCCGAGTAACCGTTTATAGAATTCTGATGCTTCTGGATCATTGGGAACGACTGTTCCACCTTCTATGAGTGCTGTGTGTTCAATGATAAGGGATTCTCTATAAGAACCGTTTTCTCCGTGGCATATTAGGCAGGACTGTTCAAAGATTGTGTATGCTTCTTGTGATAAATTTTGTTGTGCATTGATGTTTGTTATAAGAATGAAAATCAATAGAGGACAGAGTATTTTTACCTTTTGAATCTGCGTCATATATTTTACCTTTTCACTGATGTTTTTTAATTTTGTTCTGTTTTTTGTGAATTATTGAAATAATTATACACCTCTTCTGTAGGAGCGACTTTTAGTCGTGACCGTAGTTCGCTCCTACAACTCAGAATGTATAATCTTCTATTTTAAACGATATCTATAGAATATCTTATTGATATGATCTTGTCAAGTTACCAAATCGATAGGCAGGGTTATTCAGTTTTAGGTATTTTGGCAGATATTTATAACATTCGTGAATTAGATGCGTAGGTCGGGTAGAGCGAAGCGAAACCCGACATGACAACCAAAAACGCAACGTGTCGGGTTTCGCTTACGCTCTACCCGGGGAATGCCAATAAGGCATTCATACCGTTGATTTGGACCTACGATATAAACTTTAAGTAACACATATCAACTGATAATTCTTAAAACTGAATAACCCTGATCAATAGGAGGTGTGTAAAGTTTATGTCACCCTTTTTGTACGGAATCACGGAATTCGCTGAAAACGCGGAAAAGACTGCTGCATCAGGATTTTTTCTTAAAATAAAATTACCCTAATCAAGACGTTTTATTGCAGTACTCTTCTCCGTGTCTTCAGTGTCATCCGCGAATTCCGCGATTCTGTCTGAACCAGGATTTACAAGATTACCAGGATTACCTCATCAAGGATTTTTGATGCACTTTGATGTCAACTTTAGGAATAGAACCTGTTGAGGAAAATCCTGGAAATCTGGTAATCCTGCAAATCCTGGTTCAGACAAAAAAATTCTACACACCCTTTATTCCTCCAATCCGATTCAAAAAATAAAATGTAATGCCAAAAACAGATAACGACCACAAAACTCACCCAGAAAAACCGTGATGATCGCAATGAAAAGAAAACCTGTTGCTGCACGCGTTGCCCCGACTTCATCCTTCGCAACTGATTTAGGACGCAAACAATCCCATGAAATAAAATATACCAGCAGCGTAGTCGCAAACCCAACGCCTAATCGTATCCAAAAAACGAGTTCATAGTGGAAACTAAACGGTGTAGGATCTTGTATTTGCAACCTAAAAATCATACTCATGCAGAATAAGACTACCATAGCAACCAGCGAAGATAGCAGGAGCGTGTTATACCTTCTCAGATAATGCACAGGTAATTCAGGGGTAACAAGATACCAGTGACCAAACCACATGCCAGTATGCACTGCTCCCAATAAGATCGCAGACACAAGGAATTGTAAAGGTAATAGGAATTGTGCCCATGGAAATTGGACAATTGGTAGGTAAGACAAAGCACTGACAACAATCCCGACAACACCACTCATGACACCAAAATAGAAAAATATCTGTGTAACTATATGGTATTTAAACCACAAACTTATTGTATAAGCGATGATAGCAAATATGAAACTTAAAACGAATATAGATTCATAGTTTGGTCCGGCTCCAAAAAAATTCAAGAATGTAATAGGTTGTTCATTCAGGTACAGATTAGCACAACGCGCTAATCCCCCCACAAGCAGGTAGATTCCCCCCATCAACCGATAAAAGTTAGCACCTACCAAACCTTTCGGTATGAGGAGCAAGACCGCTAACCCACCTACAGCAAGCTGACTGAAAACAAGGTAAAAAATCTCTACGAGGATGAAATCTTCATGCATATTTTACGTCATTTATAAGACAACCCCATTACAGTTCAAGACCATAACGGGGTTGTGTGTTTGTATTTAACATATCTTACTTCATTGTATGAAGGGGATAGTTATGCTATAGAATTTCTACGACGGCACCGATGGCTTCAAGCTGCTCTTTGGTTTTCTCAGCATCTTCTTTGCTGACACCCTCTTGGATGACAACAGGTGCAGATTCAACCTTCTCTTTTGCTTCCTTCAGACCGAGCCCCGTTATAGAACGTACCTCTTTAATAACAGGGATTTTCTGTCCGCCGATCTCTTTGAGTTGGACATCAAACTCGGTCTTCTCAGCCGCTTCTCCTGCTTCCCCTTCAGGAGCTGCCCCAACAGCTGGCACTGCCCCGGCTACTGCCATCGCAGGCATTGCGGAAGCACTCACACCGAATTTTTCTTCCAGTGCTTTTACCAACTCGGAGAGTTCCAGAACCGTCATTTCACCAATCTCATCAATCATTTTTTCTATATTTGCCATTGTTTTTCCTCTCTTATTTATAATAGTTTTGCCTATTCGGCTGCTTTTTTCTGCTCAGCGATCTGTGTCAACACAGATGACACCTGACCAATTGTATTACTAAGTACATTCACAAAACTTGTCATTGGCGAACCATTTTTTAAGACACCCACGAGACCATACAACGGCGCGCTGATTCCGCCAACGACTTGACCAATCAATACCTCTTGCGAAGGCATATCCTTGAGAGCTTTCACTGCATTCGCGTCAACAACTTGTGAACCCAGAATACCACCTTTGATCTGTAAACTCTCATGGTCCTTAATAAAATCCAGGAGTATTTTCGTGATAGTCGCAGGATCATCACTCGCCGCAAGTGCGGTGTTACCTTTTAGATATGGCGCAAGTCCATCAATTTCTTTTTCTTGTGCAACAACATTAATTAACGTATTTTTGAAGACTTTATATTGAATATTCGCGGCACGCAATTGCTGGCGCAATTCATTCACCTCAGCCACGTTTAGTCCTTGAAAGTCAGCTAAAAGAATAACGTCTGAGTTTTCAAAAAGCTCGCGAATCTGTCCAACCTGCTGAACATTCGCTTCATTCGGCATAGGTTACCTCCTTTCACATCATGACAACTCCGTCCAGAAATAGAAAAACCCCCAGAAAACTGGAGGTCTGACCTAACTACGGCAGTCAAAACTTACCTCTTGCAATCGCACGAAGCACTTTCTAACTCTATCCGAGTCTCGGTAGGTAATTAAGCCACAGCTCCTACTTTCTTCAACTCTATTCTGTTGGATGGAATTTGTCGGTTGTTCCTTTAATTTTCATTCGCTATGAATAGCGAGATACCATAATTGTTAATTGTTTAAATCCAAAACTTATAAAAATTGCTGCGGATCAATTCGGATGCCAGCTCCCATCGTCGCGGAAATCGCTACACTCCGAATATATCGTCCTTTTGCAGAAGCGGGCCGTGCTTTTACCAGCGTATCCATAACAGTGTTAAGGTTATCCTTAATTTGCCCATCTTCAAATGAGGTTTTCCCAATCGGCACATGAACGATACCCGATGTACGTTCTACGCGATACTCAATCTGACCTGCTTTTATGTTCTGTAACGTCTCAGTAATATCCATTGTGACGGTGCCTGCTTTGGGATTAGGCATTAACCCGCGGGGTCCCAAGATTCTCCCCAACTTTGGCATGATACTCCGCATCAAGTCAGGCGTTGCAATTGTCGCATCAAAATCAAGCCACCCCTCAACAATCCTATCTACCAAGTCATCCGTTCCGACGAAGTCTGCCCCTGCTTCCTCCGCTTCACGGGCTTTTTCTCCCTCTGCAAACACTGCAACCCGAACTGATTTGCCGGTGCCGTGCGGAAGTGAGACTGTGCCACGGATATTCTCCTCCGCTTTACGCGGATCCACACCCAGACGAGAGGCTAAATCAACCGTTTCATCAAACTTTGCAGTACTTGTTTTTTTCAATAGTGAAACAGCCTCATCAACAGTGTATAAACTCATTCTGTCAACCTGCTCTTGAAATTCACCATATCGTTTACCTTTTTTCGCCATTTTCCTCTCCAACTATTGTATTGTTAAACCCATACTTCTTGCTGTTCCCTCAACCATCCGCATCGCCGCTTCTATATCGGTCGTATTGAGATCCGGTAATTTCGTTTGAGCGATCTCTCGAATCTGATCTCTATTGATTGTTGCAACCTTATTCCGATTCGGTTCTCCTGAACCTTTTGCTATTTTCGCAGCTGATTTCAACAACACCGCAGCCGGCGGAGATTTGACTACAAATGTAAAGGACCTATCACTATAACAGGTAATGATTGTCGTCACAACCATACCGCTTTGCTGCTGTGTTTGAGCATTGAAGGATTTGATAAATTCCTGCAGGTTAATCATATAAGGGGCAAGACTCGGTCCTACCGGTGGTTGCGGTGTCGCTTGTCCAGACACTAATTGAAGTTTGACTTCACCTGCTACTTTTTTTGCCATGTGTTTACTACTCCGTATCTTCTAAAATACTATAACCTTTCAACTCCCATGAAACCTAATTCAAGAGGGGTTGAACGGCCAAAAATTGTTATAGAGAGACTCAATCGCTGACGTTGCGTATCAATCCCGAGAATCTCAGCTGTGAAAGAACTGAACGGCCCTTCAATCACGCGAACTTTATCACCAACAGAATAAGTTACCTCAGGAACCGGTGTATCTTCTTCAACCGTCGAACTTTCTAACATACGTTCTACATCTTCTGCACTGAGCGGACTCGGGTTCGCGTTCCCCAGAAAATTCATAACCCCCGGCGTTTCCTGAATAAATGCCCAACTCCTCTGACCAATGGAATTTTCTACATGCGCTCCAATTTGATGCATGGAGTTGATGAGCACATATCCTGGATACGTCGGTCCACTCCTCACCTTACGCTTACCATCTTCATTCTTGACAGTCGTTGAAATCGGAACGTATACCTGCAAAATTTCCTCTTGCAGTTCCTTATCGGTATCAGCATCCGATGAAAGCCGTCTCTCAAGTGTAGACTGTATTTTCTTCTCGTGTCCAGTATAGACCTGAACAATGTACCAATAACCAGCCATGATAAATTTCCTGTATTTTTGGCTAATGCGTAAATATATTAACGTAGGAAAAGTTCTCTTAAAAAGGACATCCCAAAACCGCTAAGTGTCTCATCAGGTTTAATAATGTAGGTACTTACAAGCACAACAACTATCGGTATACAAGCGATCAGTGTGTAATGTATCCTTCGGTTTTCCAAATCTTTACCAAGAAAGTATACTGCGAAAGGGATCACGATCAGAATCAAATTTGCGGGCCAATCCCATTTCGGGCTGGTAGGACTCCCATCAACTAACCAGAGGAACACACCTAACATCGCACTTGCAATTAAGACAACAATGGTACTACCGCGCACCTGTTCCATGTCAGGTTTAGATACTTTTTGCCATTCTAAGAGAATATTCCGAATATAGTTTTTTATACGTGTTATCATGTTTACTAAGGCAGGCCAGGAGGGATTCGAACCCCCAACATCCGGTTTTGGAGACCGGCACTCTACCAGTTCGAGCTACTGGCCTGTGGTATAAATTTACCGTGTCTCCTTATGGAGTGTATGTTTCCGGCAGAAACGGCAGTACTTCTTACGTTCATATCGATCCTGCTGTGTCCGCCGATTACGCGTGGTTACATAATTGCGTTGTTTGCAAACGTCACATGCTAAAGTTACAATGTCTCTGGGCATAGTTTTTTTACCCTCCTTCTTAATATCAGTGAAGCCTACGACCGGGATTGAACCGGTGACCTCGTCCTTACCAAGGACGCGCTCTACCGACTGAGCTACGCAGGCAAACTCCTAAGCTACAAGCGGGAGACGGGATTCGAACCCGCGACGCATGGCTTGGAAGGCCAATGCTCTACCAGCTGAGCTACTCCCGCACAAAAAACGATGGGGGCGGACGGATTCGAACCGCCGTAGGCATAGCCAACAGATTTACAGTCTGCCCTTTTTGACCGCTCAAGCACACCCCCAAAATAGAAGCTGACGAGAGGAATCGAACCTCCAACCTAGTGATTACAAATCACTCGCTCTACCATTGAGCCACGTCAGCATTCAACTTTGTCTCTTCAATGCATCTTGAAATGTACAATACCTCTAAATTTCGTGAGGTCTAAATATATACACCCCTTTAAGTATACAAACTAAATTCGCGATTGTCAAAAAAATATGAAATTTATTGTCTTTAGCAGTTATGGAACAGTTTTATTGTTCCGCAAAACTATTCAGATGCCGTAGGTTCGGGAGCAGAATCACCACTATCTTCTTCCGATTCATCAGTTTCAGACTCATCAACCACTTCCGTCTCACCTTTGTCAGCATCATTCTTTTCTACAAACACGTCACGTAACGGATCTGGCAATGCTTCGGTCTCACCTTTGTCAACATCATCCTCACTGTCTTCAGCAGGTGGTTCACCGTAAAGCTCAACTAAGTGATCCTCCCCATCAGATTCAGTGGCAAAGAATGGTAGTATCTCATCCTGTGAAACTTTCGGGTCAACGACTTGGTATGACAATCCACCTGAAGACAACTCATCCGTTGCGACTGAAATCGGTTTCTGGTTCTGTGCGAAACCTGCGCCTAAAAGTTCGTCATTTAATGAACGCGCACGTTTCGCGATAACGTTAACCGCAAGATATTTATTCGGCACACGCTTTATCAAATCTTCAAGATAAACAATCGCCATCGTTTTTTCTCCATTTTTTTTCAAGACTCAAATTATAATTATATCCAAATTCTTCAGCGAAGTCAAATTAATTTTGACTTCTTCTTGGTAAAATGGTAGAATTGTTATGACCATAACTTCACAATTAGAAGGAAATAAACACGAATGGACAATTCCGTAAAATATATCTTAGAGAAAGCACTTGATGGGAAACGTTTAGACTTTGATGATGCACTAACGCTTTTTAAGTCCCACGATCTACTCGCTCTCGGACACGCCGCAGATACTATCCGACACAGAAAACACCCAGAAGGATACATTACTTATATTATAGATAGGAACATAAACTATACGAACTGGTGTTATGTTGATTGTGATTTCTGTGCCTTCTACCGTCACAGAAAAGACCCCGATGCTTATGTGATGGAACGCGATGAACTCGGGCAAAAAATCCAAGAAACACTGGATTTAGGCGGCGAACTTATACTGATGCAAGGCGGACTCCACCCAAAACTCAAATTGGAGTGGTATGAGGACCTACTCCGTTGGATAAAAGCAAACTACAAAATTCACATACACGGATTTTCGCCACCAGAATTAGATTGGTTCGCCAAAATAAACCGCATGTCTCTGCAAGAAATGCTAACCCGTTTACGAGACGCTGGTCTGGATTCTATACCTGGGGGTGGGGCAGAAATCTTGACTGACCGATCGCGAAACATCATCAGTCCAAAAAAATGCCCCGCAGAGGAGTGGCTTGATGTGATGCGGCAGGGACACTATGTCGGACTCAAATCCAGTGCTACTATGATGTATGGACACGTAGAAAGTTATGCAGAACGAGTGGAACACCTAATGAAACTGCGCGACCTGCAAGATGAAACTGGCGGATTCACAGCGTTTATCTGCTGGTCATTTCAACCCAGCAACACCGAACTTGCACACATCCCACCCGCAGGAAGCTTTGAATATCTCAAAACATTAGCAATCTCACGGATATTCCTGGATAACATTGATAACTTCCAATCGTCGTGGGTAACGCAAGGGCCCAAAATCGGTCAACTCTCACTGAAGTTCGGAGCCAATGATATGGGCGGCACCATGATTGAAGAAAACGTCGTCAGCAAAGCAGGCACGGTCTACTGTATGCCGATAGAAGAAATAGAACGAACTATCACAGAACTAGGGTATGTGCCAAAACGCAGAAACTTTTTCTATGACATACTCAATTAACCAGGACTTACGCATCCCCCTTGATAAGGGGGTTAAAAAGTCGTTATTTCAGGTATTTAATACCATTTCTAAAAAATAAGATGCCATTTGTCAAAATGTACTGGTAGGAGCGACCTCCCGGTCGCGACCGGGAGGTCGCTCCTACCGAAGAGAGGCACCCCAACCAGCAATAAAAGTGGAATTCCTTAATGGGAAAATATTAATTTGAATTGGTATAATTAACCCCCTAAATCCCCTTATCAAGAGGACTTTAAGAGGAAAAGCTCACGTAAATCCTGTTAACGATAGTCTTCATGGATCCAAACATTCGCAGCTAACGCCTTCTTCCTTGCACCCAACCAATTAACATAAGCATCTCTTTTCTTACTCTGAAGAAGTGTCTTGTAACGTTCAACCTTCTGGGTAGGATCCGTTTGGTAAATTTCAAAATCCGGTTCTATCCGTTCAATTAATTCTATAACATAAGTTGATGAAACCCCTGCAAATGGTCCTTTCACATCCCCTTCAGACATATCAAACGCAGCAAACATAGCCTCTTTTGCGTCCCCCATACCAGGAACATAAGTACTTCCAGCCGCAAGATTAAAAAGGCTGCTCTCTTGAACAGTCTTTTCAGCGATTGATGTGCCTTCAGGTGCTTTATACTTTTTGATTAACTCCTCCAATGACCCACCTTCTGCCCGTTGATCTAACAACTTCTGCGCATCTGCAAAGGCACGTTCTTTCGCCTTCTTTCGCTCCATATCGTCAATTACTTGTGCCTTAACGTCTTCAAGCTCAGGAATGCCTGGCGGTTTCTTACCAAGGACTGTCACAACAAAAATAGCGGATACATCATTACTGAAACCTTTCGTCTCAATTGTATTTGTAACCCCTACCTCCATGTCAAAAACTTCTTCCGCTAATCCTCCGTAAAATCCGCTTGATCCAATTTGCGGTATATTTCTTTCACCTTTACTAAAAAAACCCGTTTCTCCTGATTCAAGCGACAGATCCTTATACTTATCAAGTTCAATGGCAGTCTCATAATCCGCAACCTCAATCTCAAAAATCAAATCATTCGCAACGGCTTCTGCTCCATCCACACCATCAATTTGGACCAGTTTACCTCTAATTTCGCTTTCTACCTCTGGGAAAGATTTCACTGAAGGTGGATGCTTTTCTTCCAATTGGATGATATGATACCCGAAAATACTTTCCACGAGATCGCTAACTTCTCCTGGTTGTAATACATCAAAACATGCCTCTTCAAAAGGTTTGACCATCTGTCCACGTCCAAAATATTTGCCTTCAGGTAGGTGATCGTAACTTGTACCTAACGCTCCTCCATCTACCGCACTCCCAGTATCTTCCGAATGCTTCTCAGCAAGGTCAGCAAACGATGTGCCAGCAGCCATCTCTTCTTTCACAGTTTTCAGCAATTCTTCTGCAGCGGTTTTCGTGGATGTCCTATCTTCATCGGTGACGTTGTTTCTGTCTGGAAACTTTTTCAAAATATGCCGCGCTTTGACTAACTCAGGGTTCATGAACAAACTCTGATTATCTGTGTAATACTGTTCAATATCTGTCTGTGTAACAAAATCCGAAGGATTAATATTGATATAACGGATGTTCACCTGTTCTTCAGTTGCATAGTCTTCTTTGTTTTCTTGGAAGTACTTTTCAATTTCTGGCTTGTTTTCTTGGAAGTACTTTTCTACCTCTTCTATCTGTGCGTTGTTCAGTTTTACGTATTCACTGTGTCGAAATTCAATGAATTTCACCTTTGCCTTATTCGCCTTAAGTTGAAAATCCTGTTCAGCTTCTGTGTCAGTAATTAATTCAAGGTTTTGGATACCATCTCGTAGTGAAGACTCGCTAAGTTGATACCTATAGAATTCCAACACATCAGGACCGTATAGATTATATGTGCTGACTCGGTTTTCATCACTTCGGATATAATGCATTACCTCTGCATCGGTGATATTCGCACTCCCTTCTATAACACGCTGAATATAACCATTAATTAAACTTTTTATTATTACTTTCCGATCAGGTTCCCCACCAAACCTTGGGTTCTGTTGCTGTTGGCGCATTGCTTGTGAAATACGGTCTTCAAAAATTCCTCTGCTCACCTCCAATGTCCCAATCTTGACAACAACCTCACCATCAGTTCCCGAATTCTGTTGACCGCCTGAACCACCGTAAAGCATAATCGTGCCAATAATGAAAACAACAGCAATTATCCACATAAAGATTTGTGCTATGAATTTTTCACGTAGAAAGATAATCATACGTAACTTCTTCTCCTCAATTTGTTTCGCAATAAGCAGTTTTGGGATTTTGCATTTAATAAATCAATTAATGTTCTTGAATGCAAACTTTTGTATTAATACAAAATAAATATGTTATACTAACAAGACTAACACATTCCCCCAATTGTAGGGAGTTGGGGTCGAGATAAAGGGGATAAACCCTTGAAACGACAATATTCTAAATATCAAATATCCGAATTTGTGTAAGTCCTGACTAATTTCCTTTTGATGATTTATATTTTATGAAACATATTTAACTATTAAAAAAACGAGACCGGCAATACTTATTACCGCACCTATAGACCACCACAAATTAGTATTTATTAATTTATGAAGTTCTGTTCTAACAGATTCTACCTTAGAAGAAAGCTCACCATGTTCTATTGCATTTGTAATAAACAAATCTTTTATTGCTGATAATTCTTTTAAGACATGTTCTTGAAACGTTTCTTGTGTCATTTTTAAATTTAAATTCCTTCCTCCATTAACCTTATTCTTCTTTAATGTATTTATTACTATAGTTTGGACAGTTTTTTGAGTCGTAATACTTTTCATTTTCATCTTAAATCTCGTGCTAAAACACATTTCGCCCCTCTGGAGCTCGGAGTGGGACTGGAAATGACCTATACACATTCTGTCCCTCTGGGACTGCCACTTTGATGTCTGATTTATTTTCGTTGAGTTACAACACTGTCCGAAACTCAGAAAAAAGAATTTTATTGTCCATTTCGGCAGCACCAGCGGTGCGAAAGGTATATAAAAAACCATACAAACGAAAACTGTCCAAACTATAGTATCATTATAGCAAATTGTGTGAAAAAAGTCAATAAAAAGTTAGTAAAACACTTGCATTTCATTCGGTTTTAACATATAATTTGTGAAAGCATGTCAATGAATACAACAAAAATCACAAATAAACATCAATTATACCTACAGGATGTTTCGGACTTTAACCTGAAATGGACTTTAGAATCTGGACAATCATTTAGATGGAATCGGATGGAGGATGCGTATTACGGTGTCGTTGAAGGACAAATACTCAAAATACATCAATGCAATGACAACCTAATAATTTATAGTTCTAAGGAACAAGATGAATCATCATTCAGATCACACCTGATACATTATCTTGATTTACAACGCGAATTGGCAACGATTTTATCTGCGGTCAACGTTGATGCCTATATTGAACGCGCTGTAAATAAATACTGGGGAATGCGTCTACTGAACCAAGAACTATGGGAAACGATAGCATCATTTATCATCTCACAAAACAACAACATGGCACGTATCCGTGGAATTATCCGGAAACTTGCTGAACGTTTCGGTGAAAGATTAGCGTTTGATGGTTATATAGACTACACTTTTCCAACACCACAGATACTTGCTGATGCTGGAATTGATGAGATCTTTTTATGCGGCACAGGATACCGCGCAAAGTATCTTTGGAATGCTGCGAACAACATTGCCAATGGAGTATTAGTTCTTGATGTCCTAAAACAAATGAAATACGAAGAGGCAAAACAGGAATTGATAAAACTTGAAGGCATTGGTGAAAAGGTTGCAGATTGTATCAGTCTCTTTTCGCTCGGACATCTCACAGCATTACCTGTTGATGTGTGGATAAAACGTATTTTTGAACGGATATATCTTCAAAAACGCGCATCGTCCCGTGAAATACAAGAATTCGCAAGAAACTATTTCGGACAATACGTAGGATATGCTCAACAATATCTATTTCACTACGCTCAAAACCAACCAAACTGGGCAGATGATGAACATCTGGCATTGAGCAAAAAAAATAACTATCAATAAAACGGAAAGTTGGGGTTAGATTCAACTAAACCCATTAATATTATTCAAAATCAACACCTAAAAATACACAATGTAACAACAAAAAATAGGGTATTTGTAAGGTGTGTTATATTATGGTGAATTATTGAAATAATTATACACATTTTCTGTAGGATCGACCCGGGGAATGCCTAAATGGCATTCATACCGTTGATTTCTTGATTTGCGGTTTCCTAACCAATAACTGAATGTGTAATAGAATCTATAATCTACCATAGATAAAATTTTTAAATTGTTTTTAGGAGGATTCAATGTCTGAAAACATCGGAAAAAATGTAGTATCTCTTTTAGAAGAACATGTTGACCTCGCCATCTCCACCGTCAATAAACTGAGAGATGAAATCGTACAACATGAAACTGAAATCGCACGTCTTAACAGTGAAGTTATACAACGTGACGCAAAAATTCAAGAACTTGAAAACAACATAAGCGAAATGAAGGATGCATCCGAATTAGCACGGTTAGCCACAGAAGAAGAACGTGAAGGCATCCGAAAGCAACTCCAAGGCTTAATGGCAGGGCTCACCGAAACGGATGGAACATCAGAAAGCACAAATGATACGGAAGAAACTTCCGAGGCTGAAGTCCTGTTTAAGGCTACAAACTAATACTATTTCTAATTGATAATGCCTCTTTATGGAGCATAAACTTCCAGTTTGTGCCTAAAGAATGACTATCATAACAACCGTTCTAATGAGACAATAATTTATAGAAATGGTATTATAATACCGTTTCTAATAATAAATGTTCCTTTTCTGTAGCACAAACTTTTAGTTTGTGCCATATTCCGTTTCATTTCTAACAGCCCGAAATGAGAGAAAATTTAATAGAAATGGTATTATAACTTGTGCGAGTCTTAGTCCTTTCCCATTCCTATATCATGAAACCGTATCGGAGAAAGTTTAATCTTATCGCAGCAAAACCAGATGTAAATATGTCCGTAATTACACCTGACCGTTGGTACGAAAGTATTCAAGAAATAAACTTTGAACCAGAGACCGACACGCACTGCGAAGAGATACCTTGCCGTATACGGTTTTCTGGGTATGGAAGTCGGTTTTACTATCGGCGCGGGATAGCACAGCACTTCAGGAATATCCAACCCGATATTATCCATCTTGAAGAGGAAGCATGGAGCCTCAATGCATTACAGACTGTTCGACTGAAACGCAAATACTGTCCAAACAGCAAGTTCATCTTCCGCACATCTCTTAGTATCCCATCTAAGCAACGATTCGGACCATTACCTGTTTGGATCGAAAAGCAAGTTTATAGAGAAACCGATATCGCTTTTCCGCTCAGTGAAAATGCAGGTAAAATCCTAAAACAGAAAGGTTATATCGGTACACAAATTCCGTTTCCAAACGGTGTTGACATATCGTTATTTCAGAAACAGGATATGAACCAACTCAAAACATCTCTCGGACTTGCTGATAGTTTTGTCATCGGTTATATCGGTAGACTAATTCAGATGAAAGGCGTTGATACCCTTATTGAAGCGGCTGCAACGCTCAACTTCCCATATAAACTCTTGATCGTTGGTCAGGGGGAAGACAAAACAAAACTTCTTGAGTTAGCAGAAACACATCAAATTGCAGATAAAATTGTTTGGATTGATGTCGTCCCTCCCGAAGAAGTTCCCGATTACCTCAACTGCATGGATACGCTTGTTTTGCCTTCCCGCACCACACCAGAATGGGTAGAGTTTTTCGGCAGAGTCTTGATAGAAGGTATGGCGTGTGAAGTACCAGTCATCGGGTCAGATTCAGGTGAAATCCCACAAGTCATAAGTGATGCTGGCCTAGTCTTCCCAGAAGGAGAAGCAGCTGATTTAGCAGAAAAGATAAGCAAAATTGCATCCGACCCAACGCTTCGCCACACCCTCAAAAAACGTGGTTTGGAAAGGGTACAGAACTTTACATGGGAAACAATAGCACAACGCACCTATGAAGTGTATCAAGAACTTTTAGCAGAATAACTACTGACTATGCCTATTGCATCACATGCGAAATAATACCATTTATTGAAATGTTCTGGTAGGTGCGACCTCCCGGTCGCGACCGTAAGGTCGCACCTACAAAAGAAAGGTCTTCATTTGAAAAGAACTTATGAATTCCTGATAGACACAATATTAATAAGAATTGGTATAATATGGGGTAATAGATGAGCTTGGAAAGAATGCCCCCGACTGGACTCGAACCAGCATGCCAATTAAGGCACAGGTCCTTAACCTGCTGTGTATACCAATTCCACCACAGGGGCATATAACGTCTAACGCTTATTTTAAGTATACCTCTAAATAGGTAGAAAGTCAAATTTATTGCAGAAATTGGTATAACACTCAACTGTCAGCAATCAGCCAGCCAAAAGACTACAGACTATCCCTCAAACCCATTGGATATCTATTGGAAATCCCAATAAACAATCACCAATAAAACGACAAACCCTATCAAAAATCACTTATTATATATACAAATCAAAACACACAACAAAAACCAACAAACTTGTCCAAAAACAGAAGCAAAAATACACAACAAAAAAACAACAAAAACCCCATTTAGTTGTTTTTTTTAAAATTTCGCAAATTTTAAAAACCTACATAAACCCATACCACGACACGATCGAGAACACTTATGAAAAAATCACAAAAAACGCAAAAAAACAACTAAAAAAATTCCAAAATTGAGATTGGGTCCACAAATTGATGCATTTCCTTCCTATAAAAGAAAGCAAAAACGTGGTCGAAAACACCTACTAAAACAGTACATTTCAACACAATTCTTGATAAAACCATGAAAATTGCGTAAATCTTGATTTATAAATGAAAACCCACGGTAGGAGCGACCTCCCGGTCGCGATTTTCTCAGGAAACGTGTAAAATGATCAATACTAATTTACCCTGGTACTGTAGTTATTTTCTTGACATTTGGACATATTGGTGTTATTCTCTAATTGCGTTTAGAAATTGACGATCGCACTTATCAACCCTATCAACAAATTAGCCGCTATTTCACTATTTTGGCACAGCAATATATAATACCATTTCTATAAAATAAGATACTATTTGGCGAAATGTTTTGGTAGGAGCGACCTCTGGTCGCGACCGTGAGGTTGAGCTTACAAAAGAAAAGTCTTTAATCTGAAAATAACTTATGAATTCCTAAATGACACATTATTAATTCTAATTGGTATAACTTAGGTAAAAAAAATGGAAAAACTACACGAAAACCCCTTTATTGTCAATGAACTGAAGCATATTCTAAAAGTAGATTATACCATTTCTAATATATTATGTCTCATTAGCTGCGGAGATCCGGTAGGAGCGACCTCTGGTCGCGACCTGGAGGTCGCTCCTACCGAAGAGAGGACCTCCAATCAACAATAACAGTGGAATTCCTTAATGAGACAATATTTATTAGAATTGGTATTATCCATTCTTGGAATATAGTGGATCAGATGTCTAAAAAATTGTCAGAAGATTTTTTGGAGCGAAAAACACAATAAAGTCGGAAGACAACCCTACATGCGCGTTCTACTTGACGAAAACTTAAACTGGCGATTAGTCCGATATCTGTTATATTTCAAAGGAGAATCACAATGAAAAAACGATATAGAGTATTGTTAACAATACTTGGGAGTATCCTTATATTCTTGGCAGGAGGTTGGACACAAGAAAAGTTCAATCACGGTGCCAATCTTTTTAATCAACACCGTTCGGATTCACCAAAAAATCTACTGGTGGAAAGGACACGAAAAACCTGAACTTTTATTAGCAACTGAAATAATTAGGATTTTGGTGTCGCTATTGGGAGTAAGAAATATGCCAGCACAAATAAATTCTCATCTTACGTCATCGGAAAGACATAGTATAATTCTGGAAGTTATCAACAACCCTAAGATAGAAAAAGCGGATATAAACGTAATGGCGCGGATCAAAAATCCTCAATCTGAACCGAAAGAGGATATAATACTAACGCCATGGATAGCAGATAATACGCCTCTGGTATTTGGTGAGGATATTGATTGGCAGGAAAACATAAGTCTGACAAATGTGCGAGGTATTTCTAATAATAGATCCGTCCCCGATTTTATCGGAATTGATAAATCTAAATCGAAATGTCCTGTTCTTGTTGAAGTCAAATTCACTTTTCATTATCCCGGTGATAGCAGCAGCGATCTCATACATAAATCCATCGGTCAAATCCTACAATATAGGTTGGATTATATGAGGAAATATCCATCAACAGCACAGCTGCGCCTATTTATTGTCAGTATAGATTATTCAGAAGTTGTTGATGAGGTATGCCAAGACCTACTGGGACGTGACATTGACCTAAAACATATCGCGATTAGAGAAAAGATTTAAGTAGGGGATATCCTCTTGAACAATTTTTGGCATACTATCATCTAACATACCATATCTCTTAGAATCAAACGCACAGGAACACAAAACAGATGCAAAACCCTGACCCCGCATTAGAACAACTTCTCACCAATACACTCGACGGAGAAGTCCGTTTTGATGCATACTCAAAAGCACTATACAGCACAGATGCAAGCCTCTACCAAATAGAACCCATCGGTGTCGTTGTTCCCAAACACAAACAAGATGTCATCAAGACAATCCAGATCGCTGCTGAACACAAAATCCCAATACTGCCTCGCGGTGGTGGAACAAGTCTTGCAGGACAGTGTGTCGGCAAAGCAATTGTCATAGACATGTCCAAATACATGAATCAGCTGATTGAAGTAAACGCAGCTGAACACTGGGCGCGTGTTGAACCGGGAATCGTTCTGGATGAATTAAACCACCACCTCAAATCCCACGGACTCATGTATGCCCCCGATGTTGCGACAAGCAGCCGTGCCAATGTCGGCGGCACCATCGGTAATAACTCTGCAGGGTCTCACTCTCTCATCTACGGTAAGACAATTGATCATGTAATGTCGTTAGACCTTGTGCTTGCAAACGGAGATGAGATCACAGCTGCCCCACTATCCTTCCCAGAAGTCGCAGCCAAAAAGGAAGGAAATTCATTAGAAGCACAAATCTATCGTGAGCTGTGCCGAATTTGTGATGAAAACGCTGAAGAAATCCGAAAACGCTATCCCCGTATTCTACGCAGAGTCGCAGGCTATAATCTGGATGAATATGTAACAGATGCAGGCTCAAAAGAGGTTACGCCTTACCGCAGAGATGGTTGCGATGCACATCGTCCCTTTAGCCTTGCAAAAATTGTCGTCGGTTCCGAAGGCACACTTGCATCAATCGTTGAGGCAAAGGTAAATCTCGTTCCCATTCCAAAAATGACCTGCTTGTGCGTTGTCCATTTCAGGTCGCTCATCGCTGCTATGGAGGCAATGCAACCGATCTTAGACTGCAAGCCAACCGCAGTTGAACTCATAGACAAAACAATTCTCGGAATGGCGCAAGGTTCTTTGGAGTTCTCACGATTAACAAACTTTATTCAAGGTGAACCGGAAGCACTACTTGCCGTTGAATTTTACGGAGAAACTGAAACGGAACTACACGAACAGATAGACCACCTTGAAAAAACTTTGAAAAGCACCGGATTTGGATACGCTTATGTTAGATGTTTTACTGCTGAAGAAAAGTCCCGTGTGTGGGAAACACGAAAAGCAGGACTCGGCTTACTCATGGGAATGAAAGGCGATGCAAAACCGATCGGCTTTGTGGAAGATGCTGCTGTCCCGATTAAAAACTTGCCTGAATATGTCCGCAGATTCGATGAAATCGTCACACGCCATGACACAACCGCCTCTTACTACGCACACGCAAGCGTCGGATTACTGCACAACAGACCCGTAATCAATCTCAAATCCGAATCAGATATCCAAAAAATGCATAGCATTGCACGAGAGGTACGAGACCTACTAATGGACCTAAACGGCGCAATGAGTGGAGAACATGGAGACGGACTTGTCCGAAGTGAATGGATTGAAAGCATGTTCGGTCCTAAGATCTACCAAGCACTCCGTGAAGTCAAAAACGCTTTTGACCCTGACGGGATTATGAACCCAGGTAAAATCATTGATCCGCCACCGATGACAGAAAACCTACGTTTCGGGGCAAAATACAATACCATCAAAATTGATACATACTTTGATTTCTCATCACAAGACGGTTTCGGCAGATCCATTGAGATGTGCAACGGTGT
Source organism: Candidatus Poribacteria bacterium (assembly GCA_012270795.1). Taxonomy (GTDB): domain Bacteria; phylum Poribacteria; class WGA-4E; order WGA-4E; family WGA-3G; genus MSPOR6. The sequence continues at coordinate 4,126 of JAAXHO010000031.1, read as the reverse complement.
CGGGGCGTGCCGAAAAACATTGACAGGTACCATGTGTCCCTCCTTCATCGCAACACGCGAAGAGGAACACTCTACACGCGGGCGCGCAAACGCACTACGGTTGGTGATTTCCGGTGCTTTACCCCACACTGACTTTACAAGTCAACGTCTATATGATGTCCTTGATTTGTGCCTCGGTTGCAAAGCATGCAAAGCAGAATGTCCCTCTAATGTTGACATGGCGAAAATAAAATACGAAGTACTTGCACATTACCGAAAAGAAAACGGCCTCCCCCTACGCAATAGACTTTTTGGTGAAATCGGTTCACTTGCTGTCTTAGGTTCAACTTTCGCGCCAGTCTCAAATTGGGCAACAAACAACCCGTTTTCCAAGTGGATGGCAGAAAAACTGATGGGCATAGATCAACGCAGAGATATGCCTACCTTTGTACATCAAACCTTTGAGAAATGGTTCAGAAAACGAAAATCAACACCAACCTCCGATAAAAAAGTTGTGCTGTTTCACGACACATTTATGAACTATAGTGAACCAAATATCGGTAAGGCAGTCACACACGTTTTAGAATCAGCAGGTTATGAAGTCATCTTACCGAAAAAAAAATGCTGTGGTAGACCGCTTATCTCGGAAGGCATGCTCGACAGAGCCGTAGAAAACGCCAACCATAATATTGAACAACTCCATACTTACGTTGAAGCAGGAATTCCAATTGTAGGTTGTGAACCGAGTTGTACCTCCGCCTTGACCGATGATTATGTTGATCTTATTGGAACAGCAAAAGCAAAACGCGTTGCTGAATCTACATACCCTCTTGAGGAATTTCTACTTCAAGAGCATGAAAAAGGCAAACTCACACTCACTTATGAAACAGAACCACGCGATATTCTATTGCACGGACACTGCCACCAGCGAGCACTGTCAGGGATCAACCCAGTGTTGAAAATGCTGGAATTACCAAAGGCACACAATGTCACAGTCATCGATTCCAGTTGTTGCGGTATGGCGGGTTCATTCGGTTACGAAAAGTCACACTACGAAATCTCAATGAATATTGGTGAACTGCGACTTTTTCCACACATCCGCGAAAAAACAGGAGAATATACACTGACAGCATCAGGGTTTTCCTGCCGACATCAAATCGAACATGGAACCGGTATCTTACCAAAACACCCGATTGAAGTGCTAAGTGAAGCAATTAAAACCAATCAGGACTTACACATTCCCCCTTGATAAGGGGGTAAGGGGTTAAATAGTGTGATATTTCAGTATTTTTAGTCTTTTTAACCCCCTAAAGTCCCTTATATGAAGATTAAAAAATAAATAGAGTAATGTCTTGTTCTTATTGTGTAGTATAATTGGTCTTTGTCTGAACCAGGATTTTCAGATTTCCAGGATTTTTCTCATCATATCCTATTCAAAAAAGAACCTAAACGCGCATCAAAAATCCTTGATAAGGTAAATCCTGGAAATCTGAAAATCCTGAAAATCCTGGTTCAGACAACAAAGAATACCACAACCCAAAATAGGTTCTATTGTTTCAAATTGGCATATAAAGGATAAAATTAAGATTACCCAATAAATAAATTAAACTTCATTCAAGGGGACTTTAAGAGAAAATGCGTAAGTCCTGCCAATATAAAAAATGTAATCTGTGACATTCATTCTAAGGAAAATAATATGGCAAAAATATTTGAACCACTTGAAGACTTTAAAACTGTTGATCTACCCGAAAAGCAGCTACCGTTTTGGAAAATAGCTGGCCCCGGTGCTATTTTAGTCGGGCTCTCTATTGGTGCAGGCGAAATTGTGATATGGCCCCGAATCGCTGCTGAATACGGGGGCAGCATGGTCTGGGCAGCTGTCCTCGGTGTTTTTCTACAACTCTGGATCAACTTTGAAGTCGGCAGATGGACAATCGCAACTGGCGAAACAGTATATACAGGCTACAGTCGTATTTGGCGAGGCTTTGCACCACTGTTTATCTTGCTCACTGTTGTTGGATGGATCGCACCCGGTTGGGCACGCGCATCAGGACTCGCACTCAAGGCACTCCTCATTGGCCCCGGTGGGTGGGGTTCAGATACCTTCTGGACAGTTATTACTTTCGCAGCTGTCGCTCTAATTCTACTCGGTCCAAAAATGGTTTACAAATCTGTAGAAAGAACAGTTGAACTGCTAGTCGCAATTGTTACAATTGGACTGATCCTGGTCGTTATCGCTGTAGGTTCGCTTGATACATGGAAAGAATTGGGAGCTGGACTAATAAACGTTGGGTATGTAGCAGAAGGAATGAGTATCAAGGCACTTTTTATTGCAGTGGTTTTCGCTGGGGCAGGAGGGACTGCAAACCTATTTTATACTTTCTATCTACGAGATAAAGATATCGGTATGGGCGCGCGCTTGCCATCACTCTTAAATCCCCTACGAGGACGAGACGAAACTTTACCTTACAACAGGATACCTATGTGCAGAAACCAAAGAAAACAGACAACGATTCGCTGCATGGTGGAAATATATAAAACAGGACCAAATGCTATTCTTTTGGGCACTCAATACTGTCACTATGCTACTATTCATCTTTGGAGCTCTCGCTGTTTTGCACCCTAAAAACATTGTACCACAAGCAGGACAACTCATCTATGACGAAGCAAATATACTAAAAGACATCTGGGGAATGCCAGGACAATATATCTTCTTACTCGTCGGTGTGGCAACGCTTTTTGGTACACAACTTGCACTCGTTGATGGTGTCGGACGGTCTATATCTGATATAATCTATACTAACTTTAAGGGAGCAAAAAAACGCACTCTCAGCTGGTGGTATCTGCTTGTAGTAGGTATATGGATCGTCGCCGGATGTGTAATAACTTTTGTGATGGAACAACTAAACGTAAGCGAGCTCGGTTTCCTTTTCAGCGCAGCATATATGGGTGGTTTTGCTATGGCAATTTATGTCCCACTTACGTTATATATGAATAGACGTTATCTACCGAGTTTCGCCAAACCAAAAAAATATCAACGACAATGATGTTGATCGCTTCTGCTGTATATATCGGTTTTGCTATTGCAAGTATTGTATGGGAAATTAACCGACTCACTGGAGGAATAAATGGATAAGAACCCACAAAAAAACTTTTTTGAGAAAGAAGGCTATCTCGTTGTTGAAAATCTGTTGTCACCCGCAGAGGTGGAAGAATGTCAAGCAGAGATTCAACTGCTACATGAGTTTGCCGCAGGGCAAGAATCGGAAGCAGAAAAGGAACGCGCTGATGTCGCACGCAGACACGTCCAGCGTGAACCTTTCGCACAAGACGAAACAGAAGGTGACAAACTGCCTGTCCTGCGAAAAGCAGAAAATACGCGCCAATACTCAGATGTGTTTAAGAATTTGGCACAACACCCAAACCTTATCGCAGTACTCCAAAACCTTATCGGAGAAGACCTGCTCCTCTTTAGAAGTACACTCATGTTCAAACCCGCTTACCACGGATCATCACACGGACTACACCAAGATTCAGCATATTGGCCAATGGAACCGCCGAGATTGGTAACCGTCAGTATAGCCCTCAACGATGCAACGCCAGAAAACGGCTGCTTCAAAGTCGTGCCACGTAGCCATCTGTGGGGTGTTCAGGAGTGGGGTGGAATCGCACGACAACAAGATGCAGAACTCACCGATCGAAAGGATGTTGCAAAACAGCAGATGGACGTACCACTTTCAGCAGGCAGCGCGCTGTTCTTCCACAGTCTTATGGTGCACGGTTCAGGTCCAAACGCTTCACCGAATCCGAGAAACACCGCACTTTACGCATATTTTGCACCAGAAGTTCGATATGTTACCAAAGACGGTAGAGGAGAGCGCACATTCCCTGTCGTAGCAGGACTCGACGGAAAAACCGAAGTGACTTTCACTGCACAGAAAGCGTCATAGATATACAAGTACAAAAAATGGATGTGTACATACAATGCACACATCCAATTTCTTCTCTTATACCATTTTAATGTCTCTTTTTTGTAGCACAAACCTCCAGTTTGTGTCCAAAAGAATGACTACGATAACAACTATCTAATGAAACAATAATTGATAGAAACGTTATTATATCTACGACTTGTGCTAATTACTATTCA
>JAAXHO010000014.1 GCA_012270795.1 Candidatus Poribacteria bacterium | reverse complement strand
ATTACCAGCATCTAAGCAAGACGTTTAATCGCAGGTATCTTCTCCGCGTCTTCTGTGTATTCCGCGCCTTCCGCGATTCCGCACACACCGCGCCTTCCGCGATTCCAATCTCAAATCCGCGCCATCAGCCGACTGCTGAAACCCATTGGATATATATTGGAAATCCCAATAAACAAACACAATAAAACAAAGTGTCCTAACCCCACATAATGTATAATATTACTATGAAAAATAAAAATGCAACATCTCAACTCAAAAAATATCTTCAAATGAAGGAAATTTTCCGAGAAAAAAACCGTTCCAATTACCTGAAAAATGAAAAAACTGAAAAATTTTTTTGCGTTTTCGAAAAAAATCCCTGTCAGACCTGGCTACGACTGGACTGAAAGCTAATTTGCAAAACATACCACGGTATGTTATTTCATACCACGTGGTATGTTTTGCAAAATTTTAGTTATCAAAAAATTGTATGTATAATCTCATTAATTCAACAAAAAAATAAACAAAAAAATGTAATGTTCAAAAACTTTACACACCCAACCCATCCAATAATCTTGATTTTTCAGCAACAATAACGTATACTATTCTAATACAAATTGTCATTTTTCTTATGTATGTATAATACCATTTCTAATTGACAAATTGCCATAACATATTGTAGGTCGGGTAGAGCTTGCGAAACCCGACGCGTTTAGCACCTGTCAGGTTTCGCAAGCTCTACCCGGGGAATGCCAATAAGGCATTCATACCGTTGATTTCTTGATTTGGACCTACGAAATAATGTAAGATCATAATATAGAAATGGTATAAGTTGTCTAAAGGCAAAGCATGAAAGATTTCAAACAAATACTGTCAACACTCAAACGACCATTCCAGCAAGAGGTCCGCAAAGGATGCAATGACGATGTTGTGGTAAATGGCATGGGGGCTTATGTACAACTTTGGGTTGAAAATGGACACAAACTCGATCTCACATCCAATCAGACGAACTTTCTCAACCAAATCGCAGACCATTTCAAAAACTATTCCAGCATGACCCCAACTGAACGACAAAAAGTTATTCAAGGGACATCAAAACAGATTGATTCAGCACTTGCTGGCAATGAAATTATCAACGAAGCAATACAAACCAACACGAATACACAAACACCCCAATTTGGTAAGGATGACAGATACAAAAAGTCTACACCCGCATCGCAAAAACAGGTTGAGAACTTACCACTCTTCAGAGATTCTAAGACAACAAAAGCAACCGTTCCAACTTCTGAAGATGTTCAAGCACCTAATAATAAACTAACCACAGAAAGACAAAACGTTCCTATTGACACACATGAACCTCCCTTTGATAAGACAAAAAAACAAAAGTATGCTGAAAACAGAAACGATACTGATGAAAAACCTGTAATTATAGGCGACACACCTGTATTCACAGACATAGAAACGCTTGATATATTGAGTAATCACATCCAAAATATTAATGGCATCGGCCCCAGACGTGCTGAGGTTATTACTGAAGAAATTAGCATCCACACTGTAGGTGGTCTGTTGGAATACTATCCACGCGACTACATTGACAGGTCTAAAACAGTTGAAATCTACAATGTCGGACGAACAGAGAATGGCGATCCAGAAACGATACAGGGCAGAGTCGTAAATCATGTAACAACACCTCCAGTTGCAAAAGGACGTAAAGCCATCGGTAAAGTAGCAATTTACGATGGCACTGGAGTCGCTGTCCTTGTCAACTTCGGAAGACGTATCGGATATATAAAATCTATCCTGCCAACTGACACCGAAGTCGTAATTAGTGGTAAATTCACCAGACGATACAACGAAATACAAACCACGGACTACGAATTTGAGATTTTTGACGAAGATAATCTTATCCACACTAAACGTATCGTACCAAAATACCCACTGACTGCAAAACTAACCGCGAAAATGATTCGGACCGCAATACGTAACGCTTTAGACGAGTATGGGGACAAGATACCTGAAATCCTACCGCTCCAAATACGGAAAAAGCATCAACTCATTGATAAACAGCAGGCAATTAACGAAATCCATTTTCCTACATCTGAAGCACATCGGAGGGCAGCACAGAAACGACTCGCTTTTGATGAGTTCTTCCTGTTGAGTCTCGGCATGGAGATGCGTAAAGACACTCGCACCTCACAAAACGGTATCCAGTTTCAAATTGAAACTATACTCCAAGATAAAAACGCACTCCTCAGCCAATTTGTTACTTCATTGCCATTTGAATTGACAAACGCACAAAAAAAGGTCTTCAAAGAAATCAAGGAAGACATGCAATCGCACCGTGTCATGAACAGATTAATTCAAGGGGATGTCGGATCGGGTAAAACAGCAGTGGCAGCAATGGCACTATTATGTGCAATACAAAACGGCTACCAAGGTGCTATGATGGTACCAACAGAAATCCTCGCCGAACAACATTACCACAATCTGTCCTCCCTACTGTCACCCCTTGGCGTTAATGTTGTGATACTCAAAAGTGATTTACCGAAGTCTGAACGCGAAGAAGCACTCACATCAATTTCCGATGGAACAGCAAACCTAATCGTTGGCACACAAGCACTGATACAGGAGGGTGTAGATTTCAACAAGCTTGGTCTCGTTATCATTGACGAACAACATCGGTTCGGTGTGATGCAACGGGCTACACTCATGGGTAAAGCAAATACATCTTCAAGGGCAAAAAGCAACAACACAGACTCACAACTCATCCCCGATGTGCTGGTAATGACAGCAACCCCGATACCGAGAACACTCTCACTGACCATCTATGGCGATCTCAACATTTCGGTGATTGACGAACTACCACCCGGTAGACAGAAGATTGAAACACGATGGGTAAAAGAGAAGGACAGAACAGAATTGTATGCAAAAATAGAGCATGAAATACGTAAAGGCAGGCAAGCATATATCGTATATCCACTCGTTGAAGAATCGGAGAAACTTGAGGAACTCAAAGCAGCAACGAGCATGGCTGAACACATACAAAAAGATGTTTTTCCCAAGCTACGTGTCGGTTTATTACACGGACAGATGAAATCCATAGAAAAACAGGAAATAATGAAACAATTTAACGCACAACAACTGGATATTCTGGTCGCTACAACAGTCATTGAGGTGGGGATTGATGTGCCAAATGCCACATTGATGGTGATTGAAAACGCTGAACGGTTCGGGTTAGCACAACTGCATCAACTCCGAGGGAGAGTCGGAAGAGGCAGCGACAAGTCTTACTGCTATCTGGTTGCGACACCAAGAACGGATGATTCCTATCGTCGTATCAGGGTAATGGAACGTTCCAATAACGGATTTGACATAGCAGAAGAAGACCTTAACATTCGCGGTCCGGGTGAATTTTTCGGGACGAGACAGTCCGGCATTCCCAAATTCAAAATTGCTAACATCATCAGTGATGCATCACTTTTGGAAACTGCCAAAAAAGAAGCGACCTTACTGATAAAAGACGACCCACAACTGAAAACCCCTGAACACCAACTGATGAAACGTATGCTTAATGCACACTGGAAAGGACACCTTGAAATCGCTTCAGTCGGTTAATCTAATTGATAATGTCTCTTTATTGTAGCATAAACTTCCAGTTTGTGCCTAAAGAATGACTACCATAACAACCGTTCTAACGAGACAATAATTTATAGAAATGATATAAGACTATTTCTCTTCCTTTAACCGATAACCCACGCCGTAAACCGTTTCAATGTGTGCACCCAAATCTCCCAGTTTACGCCTGAGACGACTGACGTGTGTATCCACAGTCCTATCAATACCGTAATACTCTTGACCCCATATCACATCCATCAGGATATCACGAGAAAAAACACGACCGGGAGAACGCGCAAACAGTGTGATAATTTTGAATTCTGTCGCAGTGAGATCAATTGAGCCATCTTCAGTTAACACCTGATGTCTATCCAGATCAATGACGACACCGTGTGTTTCGATCTGGTTTTCTTCATCTGCTTCGTTACCAGCTTTCAGTCTCCGCAGCACAGCATTGATCCGTAGTACCACCTCACGTGGACTGAAGGGCTTGGTAATATAATCATCTGCACCGAGCTCCAGTCCAGTCACTCGGTCACTCTCATCAGTCTTAGCCGTTAGCATCACGATAGGGATCTTTTTTGTGCGAGGGTCGTTCTTCAGGAGTCTACACACGATTAAACCATCTACTTCTGGCAGCATCAGGTCTAATAAAATAAGGTCGGGGGGATTATCTACTGCCTTTTGGAGTGCATCCGCACCATTCCGAACAGTATCTACCTCAAAATCTTCCTGTTTCAGGTTATATTTCAACAACTCTACAATATCGCGTTCATCCTCTACTATCAATATTTTCGCTTCCATCAGCTTTCCTTGCATTTTGCGTTAAAAATATAGACTTAATATCGTAAAAATCATGTGGCGACCTTAAACATATTTTAACACAAAAATGCTGAAAAAAATAGGAAATTAATTTGCGTATTTGTATAATCTCACATGCACCGATAAACCACCTATCGGTCAAAATTTCGCGCAGCATATAGGTAACCTCCAAAACAGCGAAGTAACCATAAGGTTACCTCACTGTATTGGAGGACAGATTACTATGTCAATAGACATACATATTGTAAGTTAGCTTGTAATCAGTACCATCTTCTCTGAATATATGTGCTGTAATCTTACGGAAACCCGGTGTACCAGACGCGAGCACAAGTTCCAACTCTGCGACAGTTGGTATGTCCCCAGCTGTGTCAGTTTCAATTACGGGCCCCTCAATACTTGTATCACCTGCAGGACTAATAGACCAACGCACTGAAGCATACGGAGAATCCGTTACAACTCCCATTTCAATGGTATCCCCACTATTTGCATAATAACTTGTACCATTAATAGGTCTTAATCCTTCAGGGGGTGTCACTACAAGGTCATAAGACATTTGCCTTGCAGATGTATCTGAATACCACACATAAGGCATAATTTTGTATATGCCGGGAGTGGCATCGTCGGGGATGTTATAACGCAATGTTGCAGTGGTCAAGGTGCCATTACCTGGATCTGTTTCTACAACTGGGATACTGCCACCAGTATGATCTGGACCCGTGAGATCGGCACCCGTGAAGTCGGCATCTGTCAAGGGGATACTGCCACCAGTATGATCTGGACCCTCAACTTGCCAAGCAATGGATGCGTAGGGAACACTACTTGTAACCCGTGCCTCGTGTGTTGAACCTACCGTAGTATAGTATTTGCCGTTCGTAGAGACGAATGTTCTTGTAGCTGTATCTGCGATGTAGGTTGGGGTGGTAGTCCCGCTACCAGGGCTTCCTGATGCTTCTTCCTCATCAGTGTCACCATCCTCATTAGTATCACCATTCTTTTTATCGTTTCCACTATCGCCATTATTTCCCCCATTGTTACCACCGTTTCCACCGTTTCCACCGTTTCCATCGGTACCACCACCATTGTTAGTACTACCTCCGTCAGTACTAGTTTCTGACACGTTTGTCTCAGGACCTGTACTGCGGGGAGTTGCAAATGTGACTCTGGAATCAGGGATCTCTATATTGACATGTGAGTCGGAATCGGCTTCTAAAGTGCCGAAAGCAAAAGGATTGAGATCAGGCAGCTCTGATGGAGTTATCTCGTCAGAAAAGTATGCACTAACCGAAGTAGAATGAATAAAATCGCGTTCAATTCTTGCTCCTATAGGTAAATGTTGGCCCATAGGGTTATTATGTACAACCGAAACAGTATGCTTTTTATAAGATGTGGCTGCGTCAGCAGTACCATCTTCTCTATTCACGGTTTCGACTTTAGAATCATGCCAGTAAGTACGATCTAAATCGTCACGTAATATCTTATCTTTCGTATTAATGTTGTTTCTTGATGGCGCGCCCGAATCCTTTATATCAAATGGCGGAAAAAGGCCTTGGTCAGACACTGCTTCGATCCACGAAGTCACGGTAAATTGCTTGCCGATTCCCAGTAACTCTGCACTCACCTCTAATGTCACCTCAGCATACGACGAGATCCAGTAGACTGATGAGCCAGGACCGGTTGCTGTCTGCCCCATACTTGCAGTTTTGCGTGCGCTGCCGGTAAACGGGTCATTTTCTGTCTGTTCGTTTTGAGGAGTTTCCCAATTATAAAGCGTTGTGGAAATAGACCCAAAACGCCATCCCAGAATTCCAATAATAAGGGTCGTAATGAATATAAGATTAATTATAAATGTATAATAACGACTTTTCATTTTTTCAATCCTCCGTATGCTTTCCGATTCATTTGAAGGACGTGCTCTGTTGCCTCTTCTGGTAATGTATAAATGCCTGTAGAATAAGGATCAACATTGTAGTTCCATCCTCCAAGTTGTTCAAGTTCTTCGTCTGATGTTTTTGACAAGTAGATCGTAATCAGTTTAGCGTTTTTACCAGAGTGTCCAAATTGCATATTTGAATTAGAAGTATATGTTTTCCCTTTAGAATTAGTATGCGATCTGTCATGTATAACGTTATATCTATATCCTGTTGCAGCACGCATCTCACGACCATCCGGTAGTTTCCACAGGTTCCAGTCAGGTTCCTTGTTACCAACAAGTACAGCATGCATATCTACAAAACGGTCTGTATCTACATTGCCAAGTACAAAAACTTCAGGAAAATCCAATATATTTTGATACATCCAATCAAGTCGCCCCGCTCCTTGGCTGTTATCTGCATATTTAGGGTCTGCATTGGAATAATAATACTTTTCTGCATCGATAAATAACGGCCAAACTTCTGTAATGGGACGGTGTGGATTGTACTTTGAGAGGATCTCATCAATCCGGGGTTGTGAAAAACGCCCAAGTTCTGAGTAATCCTCTTTAAAATTTTGTACGTACATACCGATCCATTCATTAGGAAATTGTAGGTGTTTAGGAACACCGTCTGCAAACATTGGGTTAGATGATGTTAGTCCGATTTTCGTCTTTATAATCCCAGCGTTATCTTCTGAACCAGAAAATTTCTCTACTTTTAGCGTATTGCTTTGCACTAAGGTGGCACCACCATCAGTCTGTACCTCAGTGCTGTTTACCTCTGTTTCTTTCTGAGCAGCTTCCCATTGACGATGCCTTTCAGCAGATTCATCTGCACTCTTTTTGTAAGGTGCAAGTTCATGGTGAAACCAGAATATACCCCCAAACACAACAACAATCAACACAACGCATGCACCAATAATCCACTTTTCAGTCAATACTTCGCGTAGCATATAGGTAACCTCCGATTCAAGTTTTTATAGTAAAGCATATAATTACTTGGACATTTCTGTAGCACAACCTGTATGAAGATTAAAAAATTAATGGGGTAATGTCTTGTTCTTATTGTGTAGTATACTTGTTCTTTGTCTGAACCAGGATTTACAGGATTATCAGATTACCAGGATTTTTCTCATCACATCCTATTCCAAAAAAGAACCTAAACGCGTATCAAAAGTCCTTGATAAGGGAAATCCTGCAAATCTGTAAATCCTGTAAATCCTGGTTCAGACAACAGAGAACATAACAACCCAGAACATGTTCAATTGTTTCAAATTGGCATATCAAGGAGAAAAATAGAATTACCCATTTAATAACTTAATCTTCATTTAGGTTGTGCAGAAACGGAACACAACCTAACAGGTTGTGCTACAACACACTATAAAATGATATAAGACATACATTTATCAAACAGAAACACTTACAAAAATGTCTCTCTACAACTTATAAAAATATACAATTTGCAAAAAAGAAAAAATCAAGTTAAAATTTCATTTTTTGATTAAATTCACAAAATTTAGTCATTTTCCTTAATTACAACCGCTTCAATTGGTTTCAAAACCACCTTATCCCCGACTTGGAAGTGCCGTTGAAAGTCAGTTTGTACAAAGTAATGTTTGCCATCAACCGCAACACGATAGGTAAAGTCATGCCCCTTGAACTCACGAGCAACAATGCGCGCACTACTTTTTTCACGGTATTCAATGCCATGCTTTTCAATGCGAATATGTTCGGGACGAATTGAGAGCAGGACATCAGCTGCATCCGGATAATCAATCGCTAACGGACCGAAAGGTGTTGCAGCCATACCGTTTTTGATGTCTGTTTCAATGATGTTCGTTCTCCCCATAAAACTGGCGACATAAACTGTTTTTGGACATTGGTATACCTCTTCAGGTGTGCCGATCTGTTCTATTCTTCCACTGTTCATCACGGCAACCCGTTCAGCAAAACTCAACGCCTCTTCTTGGTCGTGTGTCACCAGAATTACACTGATACCGTAAGTCTTTAACACATCACGCACCTCTTCTCTTGTGGCTTCACGGAGGCCAGTATCAAGGCTTGAAAAGGGTTCATCTAACAGGAGCAATCTTGGTTGTGTTGCAAGTGAGCGCGCTAATGCAACACGTTGCTGTTCACCGCCAGACAGATGATGTGGCATCCGTTCATGCAGATGTGCAATCCCAACTCTTTCAAGGGTTTCCAAGGCTAACGCATGCCGTTCCTTTTTCGGTAGCTTGCGGCTTAATCCGAATGCTGCATTATTCAAAACGTTCTTGTCAGGAAAAAGCGCGTAATCTTGAAAAACAAATCCTATCCCACGCGATTCTGGCGGAACGTGCTTTTTCTCATCAGCGAGGATACGTTCACCCATTGAGATTGATCCCGTTTCTACCGTTTCAAATCCAGCAATCAATCGCAACGTTGTTGTTTTCCCGCAACCACTTGCACCAACAAGTGCGAAGATTTCCCCCGGAAAGACATCAAAACTAACATCCGATACAACCGGTGTTGTTCCAAATTGTTTTGTAATTGAGTTGACAGTGAGTATTGGTTTCATAGTGTTTATTATAACGTACTTATTGTCCTAAAGGGTATGTCCTGCACCTGAAGATGGCATATATAAATTCATCACAAAACTTATGATACTCAATATACTTCGCGGTACGAAATCACCCAAAACCAATCCTAGAAAGAACGGGATAGCTTTACGATAGGTTTGCCAACCAGAGAACCGCAGAATCATGAACTTAACAAACCAACTGACCATCACAGGAAACCAGAAATAGATAAGGCCACCCCACGATGCACCAGAAAGCACGTACCCAGAGGGATGTAATGTCCACCACAAGAGTCGTGTCCGCAAAATGTTCAGGAGAAACACAAAGCCGAAACCTGCCCCCATAAAGAAAACCGAACTGATATTTGCTTCTCTCGGATGTTGCAACCATCGCTGCAACGGGTTAAAACTCTCCCAACCAAAGTGCCCCACATGCCCTTGACATCTTGCCAGCACGCCGTAGTGATACGCCACATGCAGATATGTCCAAAAAGTCGCAATTGCACCAACACCTATCGCTAACACCATGCAAACAAGCAAAGTCTTTCCAGGTATACGTGCCTGATCTCCAATCCGCAACGATTCAATCTGGTTTGGCATCGGATGGGAACGGTTGCATCGGTTAAAGGCATACAGAAATGTCATTACGGTAAGGTTTGCCGCCCCCAAAGTGCGTGTACCAAACGTATTCACCATGATCTGTCGGGGATTTATGCCAATTACTTCGTGATAAGGCGGTCCCAATTCTGCACGCACACGTCCGATAGCCAAAGCAAATGCTACAAACAAAATGTAAAACACACCAATCACCCATAAGGACATACCGGCAAAATAGCAGAACAGAAATACTGCACCAACACTTAGCATCGCAAGGACAGCAGTTGTTCTATGGGATATAGGTTCAGTACTATCATCACCACGTTCCAATCCAACCACATGCCTGAAAAACCTGATGATGTGTCTACGTCCCATCCACAGTGTCAACACAGCAATACCGATCCAGGCACCTGATGCCCGGTCATTTAGGTGAAGGGTGCTTAGATTATTTACACCAAACGCACTTGCGATTACCCTCTCTGCACGGGTAAGCCAAAAGAAAAACCATGTTGAGAATGACAAATCAAGTGGCATAAAATACGTCAATCCAACAATCGCAAGGTTGAAGGACATAGATACATAACCCACCGCACTCCAAGGTCTATCAGTCAGATGTCTATCAAGCCGGTAACTGGAAGGAAATGCAGGTAAAATAGGAAATAAATCATGCAAACCTGCAATGACACGTACCAGCGCAGCAATACCAAATCCAATCCAGAGTGCCCGTGATTTGAAAAAACTGCGGTTAGTTGTCATCTGTAAGGGCAATTGCGTCAATGGAAAACTCAGCTTTTCGCGTTCCATCCACTGTTTGCGTAGGAGTAATCCCAAACAGAGTAACGAACCATATAGCAGCAAGATAAATCCAGACCAAATAAGCGCAGGTCTCAACCATACACGCAGATGTTCAGACAGATAAAAGCTGGACTCCCCTTCATAATAACCTGCCAACCATTCAGATTCATGCACAGTCAACCATTGTGGGATGTGATGCAAAAAAAGTTGTGACCACTCATTTTCACTTGTAGCAAACCAGAAAGGATGCGCTAAAGTTCCCATCAGGATAGCCATCATCGCATGACCGGAAATGGTGGAAACCATTGTCACCATGATATAGATTAACAACAGTTCGGCGGGTGTGAAAGCAATGTTCGGGGAGATTTTACGGAGGACAAAATTGAGTGCAAGCAGTACTACCAAGGTAAAAACTGCGTTGGAAAAGGGGGATACAAGCGTATAGACCGCGTACCAGAGTTCACTTGCAATGCCAACCCAGTATGCATTTACGATGACAAGGAGTAGACCAACAATTATCGCTTTTTTAGTGATAACCTCGGTAGTGTTCGAGGGGTGTTGATTCATTTATTTGTTGGTATTCTTCAATAATGAGTTCACGGAGATGCAGTAGCAAGAGCTTGTAATTCTTTTCCGATATAAATTAGCATCTTATCAAGACTCTGGTATATATGAATGGTCTTGTTTACTTCATCAGCATTTATAAGACGAATTGCTTCCTGTAATTGTGTATCAAACCTCAAATTTATAATCTGATCTATGCCTACGTTGAGGTTAAAGAGTTGTTGTGCACGTAACGTCAACCAACGCAGACTGACACGGTAACCATCGTCTATTAGCGATTGTCTAAATGCTGGCAGTTCCTTTTCAAGCAAACTAAAATCTCTCGGTAGTTCTCCCGTACGCATAACTTCCTGCTCAATCCAATTCGCAACAAAATCTTCTATTGAGTCCTTCTCAATTACAAGCCGCTGCATAATTTGTTCCATTCTACCAGGTTGCTCTTCGGTGATTTTTACTTGAGGTGAGATACCGGATTTGTCAATAGATATACCGTTCGGTGTATAGTATGAGGAGATCGTAAGGGATATCGCACCAATCCCAGTAAGCTGATACCGATGTTGAACAACACCTTTACCATAAGTTTTTGTTCCGACAAGAATACCACGTCCAGTGTCTTTTATCGCTCCCGCAACAATTTCAGAAGCACTTGCACTATACTCATCTACGAGCACAACAAGCGGTATTTTAGGATCACATAAAACTGTTGGATGTGCAGGATACTCACCATCGAATTGCGGTTTTCGTCCTTTCGTTGAAACAATCACACCTTCATCAATAAAGGCATCCGCGATGTGATACGCTGCCTCAAGAAGTCCACCTTGATTGCTGCGCAAATCCAAAATCAAGGCTTTCATCCCAGCTTTTACATGTGCTTCAAGTGCATTATTGAATTCCTCTTCTGTACCACCAGCACGATCCGTTCCAATAAACTTAGTAATGCGAATATAGCCGATCTTGTTTTCAAGCATAGTCGCCTTAACACTAGAGACAGATATTTTCGCCCGTGTCAATTTCACATCAAAGGGTTCCAGGAACTTTCTCTGAACAGTAATTGTCACTTCAGAATCAACTTTACCTCGCAGTAAATCAACCACATCATCAATCGACATGCCTGTTCTCTCACCTAAATATATCTGCTTCCCATTCACCTTGGTGATATAATCACCAGCTTGCAATTGTGCCGATTCAGCCGGGGTCCCAGGTATAGGTTTAGAAATCTTAATGAATCCACGATGATCTGGATAGATATTCACTCCGAGGCCACCAAATTCCGCATCATATAGATTTTCAACAGATCGTTGACGATCACGTTCTGATATGAAATAGGTGTACGGATCACCGATTGCAGCAAGTGCCCCTTTAATTGCCCCCTTATACATCTCGTTTCTGTCAATCGGTTTGTAATGATATTTCTCTACATCATGCATAGCTTTCTCAAGTGCTTCATTCAGCATCCTCAGTGTTATACCGTCTCTGTCATTCGCGGTATTTTTTTCACTTGAATGTATGAGAAGGAGTGGAACACCAATCGCAATAACTAAAACGATGATAGAGAGTGTGAATCTTTTCATGCGTATACCCCAATCTTATGTATATGTCACTCGATTTTCTTATGTTGTGTTATCTGTATGATTATATATTATCACAATTCCATTATATCTTCAATTGATTCTTACATTTTTTCCAGAAGCATTCAATATTCGAGTTTCGTTGTTGGAGGGGTTTCTA
>JAAXHO010000086.1:962-1085 GCA_012270795.1 Candidatus Poribacteria bacterium | reverse complement strand
CAGGTGCAGCCTATTCTAATTTAGTAATTTATTTTCTGAGGTGGTAAGCCGTAATACCGATCAGGATTGTCTCAGTGGTTTACCAGTTTCTTCTGATGTCACCCCGCTAGTTTTAGGCGCGGT
>JAAXHO010000086.1:597-737 GCA_012270795.1 Candidatus Poribacteria bacterium | reverse complement strand
TGTCCGTAGCTGTTAATGAGCTTCCCAGTCTCAACCTCCTTTGAGACATTTTTTGCATTCCAGCTATCATTAATAGGCTTTCTGTTTGACCCGCCGCTCCGGCTAACAAAGGTTAATCCTGGATTTTAGGCACGTTTGCA
>JAAXHO010000086.1:0-524 GCA_012270795.1 Candidatus Poribacteria bacterium | reverse complement strand
ATTTTTGAGATGGGTTTTTATTTATTCATTTTTTATCTCAAGTCCAGTTATCGTAATTTTCCCTGATCATCGGAAATTCCTTGCGTTCGCCTGGGATCTTGGCACCGGGATTTTTAGGTATTTTCTACTTTGCGTGCTTCCCTTCGGGCTCTTGTCAGCCTCCCTAAAACCACTTCAGAAATCAAGAAGAAGCAAAGGTATCCCTATTACCATTTTTCTTGACTTTGGTCTAGGAGGAGGAGGAGCCTATCGCGTTCAGGGCCAAAATTTACAGTTTGCGGACTGTCCATGCCGATTTGCTTAAGTCTGGCTTCGTTCGTATTCCTAACGACGAAAAGTCCCTTTGGGGGCCCGTTCAAATTTTCTCGTGGCTTCGTGTTCATCTCAACATTACACTCTCGATCGAAGTATTAGAGGCACGGATGAATACATTGCTAAATTATCTCACGACCTGGCGGCTTTGTCTTCATATAATAATCAGTTTATTAAACCCTTTGGTAGTGTATAACACTAAATTACAAGGG
>JAAXHO010000019.1:16750-31675 GCA_012270795.1 Candidatus Poribacteria bacterium | reverse complement strand
AAATGATGAGGCAATCCTGTAAATCCTGGTTCAGACAAAAAAATCCTAGTTCAGAAAAAATTCCGCGATTCAAAACAAAAACCGCGCCAATTGCCAAAAAACATGCACAGTCATAAATTATTTGTATCTTAAACAACTATCTGCTATACTATCTATAGTTATCGTATTTCCAATGATAAACATGCGTATATCTGTCCCTGATGCAAAGCACAAATTCTATCTTGAACAACTAAAAATAAGAAAGGAAAAAATATGTCAGGACACTCTAAATGGTCAACCATTAAACACAAAAAAGCTGCCAATGATTCTAAACGTGGAAAACTTTTCTCAAAATTAGTAAAGGAAATTACAGCCGCAGCACGATTGGGCGGTGGGGATGTAGACATGAATCCACGCCTACGCACCGCAATTGCTACTGCAAAATCAAGCAACGTTCCAAACGACAATATAGAAAAAGCCATCCTTCGTGGGACAGGCGAACTTGAAGGCGCATCTATAGAAGAGGTTGTATATGAAGGATACGGTCCAGGTGGCGTGGCGATGATGATAGAGGTTATCACAGACAACAAAAATCGCGCAATTGCCGAAATACGCCACATACTCGGTAAATTTGATGGTAGAATCGGAGAACGCGGTTGTGTCGCTTGGGGATTTGATAAGTGTGGACTCATCGTCGTAGACGCAGACAGTATTGATGAAGAAGAACTGTTCCTCATCGCAGCAGAGGCAGGCGCAGAGGATTTGACCCCACTAGACACTGCTATTGAAATCATCACACCTTTTGAACAATTTGATAAGGTCGTAACTGCTATCCAATCCACTGAAGCAAATATACAATTAGCTGAAATCAGCATGATACCACAAAACACCGTCAAACTTGAAGGAAAAGAAGCAAAAAAAATGTTACGACTCATGGAAAATCTTGACGAACTAGATGATGTACAAAAGGTATATGCAAACTTTGACATACCGGATGACATACTAGAAGCTGCTGCGTAGAAATTAGGCAATTCTATGATTATTCTTGGCATTGACCCAGGCATCGCAAACACCGGTTACGGAATCATAGAATCAAATCCAAACCGATTTAAGACACTCCATTACGGAAATATCAAAACCAGTCCAAAAACTGATTCTGAGTTACGTCTAAAAAAAATATACGATACCGTACTTGATCTAATCTCACAGTTCGATGTTGAATCCGTTGTACTTGAAGACATCTTCTTCAGTAAAAATGTAAGTAGTGCCTTTGTTGTCGGGGAAGTAAAAGGAATAATCAAATTGGCAGCGGCAAACACGAATTCACCTGTTGCAACATATACTCCTTTACAGGTGAAACAAGCAGTCACTGGTTACGGTAAAGCACCAAAAAATCAGGTTCAAAAAATGGTGCAATTGCTACTGAAACTAAAAGAATTACCACAACCAGACCATGCTGCCGATGCCCTCGCTCTGACGATATGCCACGCACGATCACATAAACTAAACAAAATACGCGAAAAATACAAAAAATAAACCTACATTGCTTTTAACATCCACTCACATAAAGGAACTGTTCACGCATGATCGCTCAACTCATTGGCACACTTTCACAGATAAATCTAAAAGATGTTGTAGTAGATGTAAACGGGGTTGGATATTTAGTTGAAGTTGCTGAACGAAAATTCAGAGAATTACCCGCTATAGGAGAACCCATTACCTTCTTTACCTACTATAGTCATAGCAGAGATAATATCATTAAACTATACGGATTTTTTTCACGAGATGAACTTAAAATGTTTGAATTGGCAATTACAGTAAAAGGTGTCGGGCCAACACTGGCACAAAACATCTTTTCAATACTATCACCCGCACAATTCCAACAAGCAGTACTAAAAGAAAACATAGCAACTTTAATGCGGGTGCCACGGTTAGGCAAAGAACTGGCTCAACTGATCATCATCAAACTTAAAAAGAATATCGCTAAAATCAAATTAGAGGAAAAAGTAGAAATCGGCGGTGTAGGGTCAGTAGAACAAGCAGTCGTTAACGTGTTGGTTAATCTCGGCGCATCAGAGATGGAAGCTGAACAAGCATTAGAAATCGCACAAAAGAAACTCGGTAAAAATGCCGATAGAGATGTATTAGTCAAAGAAGCACTCCGTAACATCCGAAATTAACTGACAGGTGCGCATAAATAAATTTGATCTTAAACTTGTGTCGTAGGTCGGGTAGAACGAAGTGAAACCCATAAGCGTCAATTTAGCGTTGATTTAAAAGTAGTAGGCACGCTCTGCGTGCCGTCTGCCATACATTCTTAGGGATATACACGGCACGCAGAGCGTGCCTACTACTTTGCCTACCGATTTATCGGAGTTGAAAACGCCTCCTGCAAGAGGTTGTGTTCCTTAAATTGACACCCGGGGAATGCTATATAGCATTCATACCGTTGATTTATGGGTAGAACGCAGTGAAACCCATAAGCGTCAATTTAAGAAAATCTATGTTAACGTGAGTTTGATAAAACAATTTAATTTTGAATGTGGTGTTTGGTCAACGTTCATCTTCCTTGCTCCGTAGGAGCAATATGTTTATAGCAACAGCCCAACACAGTACCCCGCTCCGTAGGAGCGGTATGTGGGGACCGCACATAGCACTCCGCTGGAGTGCAAGAACTTGAAAATCCGATTTTCTATAAACATAGTACTCCGCTGGAGTGCCGGGATGGATTCGGAATCAAATAAATATACATAATTATGGAGATTAGCCATCTTCAGTCCCAGGGAATGCCAAAAGGCATTCATAGCGTTGATTTGGTAGGGACGATATGTGTAGAACAAAACATTAGATAATCATATAGTCCCTACGGGACTGAAGACACTACAACAACGGATTCATCCCTTAAATTGACGCTTATGGGTAGAACGCAGTGAAACCCGACATGATAACCATAATCAATACATGTCGGGTGCCGCATACGCTTGATTTGAAAATCCTAGTTCAGACAAAGAACAGGCATACTACCTAACCGCTCTTACAAAAAATTGCAAAAACAAAACCACCGTTGAACTATGGTAAATTATACAATTAATTCTACATTACTGAGTTGTAGGAGCGACCTTTGGTCGCGACCCGGGAGGTCGTTCCTACAGAAGAGCCCGCACAGTCGCGACCAAAGGTCGCTCCTACAGAAGATGTGTATAATTATTTCAATAATTCACCATAAAAAGAATCAAGACCCGAATGTCAGGACAACGAAATGAAAAAATACGATATTCACGATAATGTTGAAGACGATTTTGGATATAGTCTCCGCCCAGAAACCTTAGATGAATTTATCGGACAAAAAAAGGCAAAAGAACAACTACGTATACACATAGAAGCCGTAAAAAACAGACGCGCTGCTAAAACTAAAAAAAATATCAAAAGTAAGGACTATGTCTTAGAGCATGTGCTCCTTGTCAGTCCACCCGGACTCGGAAAAACTACACTTGCGAAAATCATCGCAAATGAATTCGGAACTAACTTCAAACAGGTCATCGGTCCTGCAATGGAACGCCTCGACCTATCTCATACATTGACAAACCTTGACGAAGGAGATATACTCTTTATTGATGAAATCCACAGAATGAAAAAGCCTATCCAAGAGTCACTATATCCAGTCCTTGAAGATTTCGTGCTGGACCTGCCTATCGGACAAGGCCCCGGTTCTGATGTCATCCAAGTACCAATTGAACCATTTACATTGGTGGGGGCTACCACGCGAGAAGGGCTACTTGAAGGACCTTTCCGAACAAGAATCGGTATTTATATTCATCTTGATTACTATACACCCGAAGACATACAGCAGGCAATACGGATCAATAGTGCAAAACTCAATATTGAAATTGAAGAAAAGGCGGAATACGCATTAGCACTGCGCGCACGCGGCACTATGCGAATCGCAAACAAACTCCTTTACAACGTCAGAGATTATGCACAGGTTAAAAGTGGAGGTGTATTGACACTTGAGGTCGCAACTGAAGCATTAGAATTCTTTGAAATTGATGAAAAAGGTTTTGCAAAACAAGATTATGCATATTTCAATACACTCATTGATACTTTCAAAGGACGCGCTGGACGCAAAGCACTCGCTATTGCACTCAGCGAAGATGAAAGCACCATCTCTGACGTTTACGAACCGCATTATATTAAAGAAGGATTCATTATGCTTACGCCAAGTGGACGCGTCGCAACTGAAGCCGCACATGAATACTTCGGATACCCAATTACCAAACAACCGTCACTTTTTGACCTTTAACCTATGGCATATATCGTGTTAAACAAAAATATGAACCTGACAGACTTTGATTACGAATTACCTTATGAACGCATCGCACAAAGACCACTACCTAAACGAGACGCATCAAAACTCATGGTCATTGATCGTAGCACAGGTAAATTTCAACATACTATATTTTCCAAAATAGGAGACTACTTTAAAGAACCATCACTGTTCGTATTGAACAACACAAAAGTTATACCCGCAAGACTGATTGGTAATAAGAAGAACACTGGAGGGAGAATTGAACTTCTACTCATTTCTGAAAAAGAAAAAGACACATGGGAGGTACTAGCAAAACCCAAAAGAAACCTTAAAATCGGCACACAGATTGAATTCGATAATAAAATACTATTAGGTGAAGTCATTGAAAACCCAGAAGATGGCAATTGCTTGATTCACTTCAAGTATGGAGGAGTATTTTCAGAAGTCCTTGCAGATGTTGGCATCACACCTTTACCACCTTATATTCACCGCCAACCAACCGATGATGATAAAGTACGGTACCAGTCCGTCTATGCTGCCGAAGAAGGGGCTATCGCAGCACCAACAGCTGGATTACACTTCACCACAGAATTATTGGAGAAACTCAAGAACCAAGGTATAGACTTTGCATGGATAACGCTGCATGTGGGAATTGGAACATTTCAACCGGTCAAAGTCGACAAAATAGAGACCCATAAAATGCACGCAGAATTTATTGACATTTCAGAAACAGAGGCAGACAGAATCAAAAAAGCGAAAGAAAGTGGAACAAAAATCGTTGCTGTAGGGACTACTGTGGTCAGATCCCTGGAAACCGCAGCAACAGAAGGAACTATCAAACCTTACACCGGGCATAGTGAACTCTTTATTTATCCCGGTTATCAATTTAAAATCGTTGACGCATTGATTACAAACTTTCACCTACCAAAATCGACACTGCTCATGCTTGTCAGTGCATTTGCTGACACGCTGTTGATAAAAAAAGCTTATGCAGAGGCACTCGCAAAGGAGTATCGGTTTTATAGTTATGGTGATGCAATGCTAATACGTTAACAATCAAGGAGCCATTATATGGATATAACGTTTTTTATCCCTCTTATAGCAATAGGGGCGATTTTTTATTTTCTCTTATTACGCCCTGAACAACAAAAAAGAAAAAAACACCAAACCATGCTTGAAAATTTAACAAAAGGTGACGAAATCGTTACCAACGGTGGATTACACGGAAAAATACTAGGAATTAGCAACGACAGGAGAATCGTTCTGCTTTCCGTTGGAGAAATGAATAATCAGGATATAAAAGTGAATATATCGTTGAGTGCAATAGCATTTCTGAAAAAAGGTGGGGAACTCATCGAAGGTGAATAAATAATACCATTTCTAATTGATAATGTCTCTTTTTTGTAGCATAAACTTCCAGTTTGTGCCGTTTTCCGTTTCATTTCAAACAACGGGTAATGAGAGAAATTTAATAGAAATGGTATAAACCTACAGACAATTGATAGCACACACCTTCATAAGACATTATTCGCGCCTCGGTCCTTTCTGGTAAGACCAGTAACTCATCGTTTCTCAAAATGATACGCGCCGTATTCTTATCGGTATCAACAAATTTCAATTTTACTGATCCGTTCTCATTCTGGAAACGATAAAAACAGACTGCTTCACCAACGAATTCAGCAGAGAAGTTATTTTCACTAATAAAAAGATAATAATCTTCTTGTGTGACATATCCACCAGAATCTAATATCACGGCAGCGGTATCAGTTTCTGAAGGAGTTTTACAAATTGCTATTTCTATACTTTCAGACGTAGTGATAACTTGATATGTGGTATGATGTGGAATATACGCAACACAAGCATCACCTTCAAAAACATGAGCACGTTCACCTAATATTCCATTTGCCTTATTTCCGTTATGACCGACTAACAAAGTGCATTGACCACCTAAAGCAATCAAAGCAACTTCACAGGCATCTGAATGGTCAAAAAAAGTGGATTCTGGCGGCAGATTGAGAATACCAAATTGCAGATTTCTGACACCGAATTCTTTAGGATTTAGAAGTGATGTGAATCCCTTAAAAGCATGATACTGTTTGCGGCTAAACATCAACACGAATTTCCATGAGTTTTTCAACAAGGCTGGCTAACGGAAGTCCAACGACATTGAAATAACAACCTTCAATCCGTTTGACAAACGCAGCTCCGCGTCCCTGTATTCCATAAGCACCAGCCTTATCTGTGGGCTCACCACTATTGATATAACCCACAATCTCTGTGGAGGAGAGCTCACGAAAGAATACTTTTGTCTTTTCTGACCAAGTCAACTCCTTGTTGTCAACAACATTGTACAAACAAACACCGGTAAAGACAAAATGACTTCTATTACTAAGACGGGTTAACATCTCCCGTGCATGCTCACAGTTTTGTGGTTTACCAAGGAGGTCATCATCAATTGAAACCAAAGTGTCCGCACCAATAATAACCCCCTCGGTAAACCGCTTAGCAACATCTTTTGCCTTTAATGAAGCAAAGTGCTGCGTTGTTACCTCGGGGGACATGTATTTTTGCAGATTGGGTTCTTCAATTCCGCTTGGGAAAATCTCAAAGGTCAGACCAATTTGAGAAAGCAAGTCTGAACGGCGCGGGGACGCAGATGCCAATATTAACCGTGGGAATTTTATGCCTGGCATAGCACTATTATTGGAGGCAATACCATTCATCGCGATTTCTATCTTGAATCTTCAGCAAATTAGCATCTAATAACTCTGTGATCCCTGTGCTAATATCAGTTTCTGTGAGTCCAACCTTACCCAATAGTTCATCTCTATTCGGGGTACGGAACCATTCAGGTTTGTCCTGAGATTCTGATTTGCCCCGGAACACCTCAAGCGCACTATAGAGGCGTAACGTCTTTGATGATAAACCTACTAACGGATTTATATTTGAATAGAATTCAAGGGATTGTTTTTGCACTTTCATATTCCTCAATGTATAGTTTGCTTCTACACAATAAGAACGCAAAAACCGTAAAAGTGGTTACAAAATGTTTATACCAACCCTGGTAGGTGCGGTTTCCTAACCGCACCCTACTCAGTCTAGTGCTTAGTCAAGAACTGTTTGATAGTTCAAGCGTAGGTCGGGTAGAGGAACGAAACCCGACAGGCATACATTTATTATTGGTAAAGTCGGGTTTCGTTCCTCTACCCGACCTACAAGTTAGGTGTTGACACAGCACTAGGTAAATGGTGCGGTTAGGAAACCGCACCTACCAGGGAGTGTGCACATATTTTTAGATTTTACTATAAGAATTGCTAATCACCTTCTTTAAAATCTTGGCTCTGAAGCCCGTAGCTCTGCATTCTGTGTTGTAGTTGGCGGCGAGTAATACCCAATAATTCGGCTGCTTTAGTCTGTGTGCCATTCGTTTTTGTCAAGGCTGCACATACATATTCCTTGATTATTTCATCCAGAGAGACACCTTCCTCTGGAATACCAATGTCAAGTTCTGTTGTCGGCAAAGACGCATCTAATATGTCGGGAGGTAGATCATCTAAGTCAATAGATGTGTTTTCTGATAGAACATAGATACGGTGTAGATGGTTTTCTAATTGACGCACATTCCCGGGCCATTCATAACGACACAGTGCAGACATTGCGCGCGACGTAATCTGCTTGGGAATCGCATCCACATATTCTGTACTGAACTTCTTTATCAAGAAATCCACAAGCAAAGGTATATCCTCAATGCGTTCCCTTAGTGGTGGAATATGTAACGGAATGACATTCAAACGAAAATAGAGGTCTGATCGAAAAGTACCGTCTTTAACTGCTTCTACCAGGTTCTTGTTCGTTGCAGCAATAACACAGACATCAATCTTTATGCTTTGAGTACCACCAATTCGACGAATCTCATGTTTTTCTAATACGTGCAGAAGCGTGCTTTGCATTTGGATAGAAATGTCTCCGATTTCATCAAGAAATAATGTGCCTTTATCTGCAATTTCAAATATACCTTTTTTCTGTTGTGCTGCATCAGTAAAAGCTCCCTTTTCATGTCCGAAGAGTTCGCTCTCAATCAGGGTTTCAGCGATCGCACCACAATTGATTGACACGAACGGACGGTCTTTGCGGTTACCAAGTTCATGAAGTGCACGAGCAACAAGGCTCTTCCCGCTGCCTGTTTCACCTGTGATCAAGACTTGTCTGACCCCACGGTGAATGATTCGTGACATATTTTTGAAGAGTTGCTGCATCTTTTCACTTTCACCGACTATATTCTCAAATTGCACATCAGGAGGTATATTGTCTGAATCAGGTTCACCTTCACTCAATAGACCGCGAACTTGCAATGCACGATGGACCTCACGTTTTAAGACATCTATCTGAATTGGTTTTTCAAGATAATAGAACGCACCTTCATGTGCAACAAGGTTCACGGCATCGTTGATTTCAGCAAAAGCTGTGATAATCAAAACCGGTAATTCTGGATCAATCTTTTTAATCTCTCTAAGAAGATCACGTCCTGCAAACCGAGAAGACATCCACATGTCGCTGATAACGACATCAAACATCTGCTGTTTTATTACTTCAAGTGCGGCGGAACTATCTTCAACTGTCTTAACATCGTATCCCTCTCGTTGTAAGATACGTTGCAAAATGGTCAGTTGTGCTTGGTCATCGTCTACTATCAAAATTGCTGGCATCTATCATTCCTCTCAAACTAATTCTATACAACATTTTTTGTAGGAAAAGAGATCTTAAATGCTGTCCCCATTCCTATTTTGCTTCTGACTTCCACTCTACCTTGATGTGCTGTGATGATTTGGTGTGAAACTGAAAGCCCAAGGCCAATACCACCCTCATCCTCTTTCGTTGTAAAATACGCATCGTAGATCCGTTCTTGGTTTTCCTCTGGAATACCGATACCCGTATCGCGTATTTCTAACACGACATGAGGAACAGTATTTGTCTTCTCAACGGATGTCGTTAGATAAATACTTCCTCCTTTTGGTAACGCTTGAATGCTGTTTTGTACAAAGTTAAAGATTGTCTGACGCATTAACATCTCATCTAACTGCAATACTGGTAATTCTTCATCGTAGTTTTTTATGATATGAATATTGGCTTCGTCAGCAATCAAAATAAACTCAGATAATACGAAGTCTATAAGGTCATTGAGGTTCACCGGTACTAAGTCAAGTTTCCGTGGTCTATTGAGAGCCAGAAACTGTTCAGATGTCTGTTTTAGGTCAACGATTTTTTCATCAACGATGTCTAATAATTCTATTGCTTCTTGAATGTCATCTTGAGTAATGTCTGGTTGTGAGAAAATTGATTTCAGGTGTTGTGCTGTCATTCCGATTGAATTTAGGGGATTTCGTATTTCATGAGCGACTCCAGCGGCGAATTGCCCTAACGCAGCAATTTTTCTTGAGTGTGAGGATTTCAATTGAATAAACATCCGCAACAAATTACGCGTGGCTTTGCTGATCTCATCTGTACCATAAGGTTGTTGCAAATAAGTAGACAGATTGCTTGTTTCTGCGTTTTGAATAATGTCTGTCATCCTTGAAAGCGGTTTCATAATCAGCTTGTTCGTTGTCAAATCAATTAGTATAACTAACAAGACACCGACAATGACGATGAGAATGGCATGCATTAATAGTGACGAATGGATTGTTTTTTGAATAAAGGGAACATCAAACAACACTTGAATATACCCGTTATTGGCATCTGCCATGTGAATCCAGAAATTCTCGTCTTCTTGCCATAAAACATAATTGTGTCCGTTCACTGAATCCTTAATTCGCCATTTGTTGTTGTCTTCATCTATACTCACTGTTGCATCTGGGGATAGATATATTTTATTAGCGATAAACATTCGCCAGAGTTCAAAAGGAAATTTGCCCTTATTAAGCCCTGTTTGGTATCTGTTTTCAGGGGGAATGTCTTCAATTGTTACAGAAGCATTCGGTGGTATATCAATACCTTTAGACATTAGCATACGCCAGAAATCTATTGGTAAGTCTTCTACGGTTGAGGTATCTTGTGTTTGGAGTTCAGGTGCAATTAAGCGTTTTGGCGGAATAGAGTAATCGATAGTTAGTGTCGTAGAATCTTCATCTTCCAATGTTTCTATTTTTGCCCCCTTAGTTATAATGTCATTTTTTTCTGAATCAGTCAGGTGAATATTGTTGGGTGTCTCCATTGAGAGCAGACTGGAACGGACACGCATGTCACCGTAAGTAATCCGGACATCTACTACATTTTTCATATCCGGATGTATCTGTTTTAGATTAGAGATTAATTGATTTATCCGATCAATATTAAAAGCTTGTCTTGTGGTTAGTTCTGAAACAACTTCTTTTTGAATAGAGTTTTCGACGATTACCTTTAATGTAGCCCCTTGTTCTGAACTTAAGGCGTGAAGGGTAGTCATCTCTCTACGCATACGTATACTGTCAAAGAAATAGAATGCGACAAGGACGGCAATCACCATCAGGTTGATAATTAGAGCGTATTTCCACTGCAAACGCATGGTAATTCTCCGTATGCAGTTCAGGTTAACCGATTAATTGAATTTTTCCATTTTTCCATTTTTGCTTTTTGAAGTTGTGTATCCATCTGCGGTGAAAAGACAGAATCAATTTTTCGTATATTGCTGAGTTGTTCCACATTCTGCCAGATGCCAGTTGTAAGTCCAGCGAGATAGGCTGCACCGAGCCCTGTTGTTTCAACTTGAGTCGGACGTTCCACTTCAATTCCTAATATATCTGCTTGAAATTGCATTAGGAAATTGTTTGCGGCTGCCCCGCCATCAACCCGCAAACGTTTAATAGGTATGCCTGCATCGTCCATCATGACTTTTACCACATCTGCAGACTGATAAGCAATTGATTCCAATGTAGCCCGCACGATATGCTCTCTGGTTGTTCCTCTGGTTAATCCAAAGATTGCCCCTTTTGCTTCAGGTTTCCAATATGGTGCGCCGAGTCCTGTAAATGCTGGTACAACGATGACACCATCTGTATCATTGACACTTTTTGCCATGTTCTCCGTATTTTCTGCCGATTCTATTATTCGTAGTCCATCCCTTAGCCATTGGACCGCAGCACCTGCAACAAATATACTTCCTTCCAACGCATATTGTGGTTCTTCGCCTTGACTACAAGCGAGTGTTGTCAACAACCCAGATTGAGATTCTACCCTTTCCGAACCTGTATTCAGCATCAGAAAACACCCGGTACCATAGGTATTTTTCACCATCCCTTTCTGCCAACATAATTGTCCAAATAGTGCGGATTGTTGATCGCCAACCACGCCAGCAATTGGTATTCCTTCCAATTTGGGTAAAGTCGTTTTACCAAATACCGAAGCAGATGGTAAGACTTCAGGTAGAATCTGCTTTGGTACATTAAATATCTCTAATAGTTCATCATCCCAAGAAAGTGTGTTAATGTCAAATAGCAAAGTCCTTGAAGCGTTTGTGTAATCCGTTTGATGTAAAGAGCCGTTTGTCAACTTCCATAGAAGCCAAGTGTCAACAGTTCCAAAAGCAAGTTCACCACGGTTTGCTTTTTTTCTTGCACCGTCAACATTGTCCAGAATCCATGCTACCTTTGTTGCAGAAAAATAGGGATCTATGACGAGTCCTGTCTTGTTTTTTACATTTGCTACAATAGATTCGTTTTCATTAAGTTTGTTGCATATTTCTGCAGTTCGTCGACACTGCCACACAATTGCTGGATGGATTGGTTTTCCTGTCCTACGATCCCATACGACTGTTGTTTCACGCTGGTTTGTTATCCCAATTGCAGCAATACTATTTTTGCTATCAATACTTTGCAGAATCTCCAATACGGCATTGTAAGTAGCGATCCATATCTCATCCGGATTATGTTCTACCCATCCTGGACGCGGATAATGTTGTTTGAATTCTTGATATGCTTTTCGTACTATGTTCCCTTGTGAATCCACAAGTAGTACCGTCGTCCCTGTGGTGCCTTGATCTATTGAGAGAATGTAGGAAGAACTTGCCATCATATTGTAAAAGTTAATTGAAAATACTACGAAGGACAGATGCGACTGGATTGCCGCTTATATCAATGTTCACGTATACTCTGTTGCCAAGTTCATCAATCACATGTAATTCAATCATATTGTCTACATGGTTAGGATAATCGAATTTTACTGTTGTCTTCTTTTTGCCATTCAGTGTCATGACATCATGCAAACCGTAAGCTCTTCTACGAAATCCATCTTTCCCATCTGTTGTGTTCTTTGATGCATTTGTCTTCTTATTATAATATTTTGGCGTATATTTTTTTGTAGGTGCAACTAATAAGCGAACTTGATATATCCCATCAGCATCTTCCACTCGGAATCTTGCTTTCCCTATTGTTGGTGAGAGTTTCTTAACTTTTGTCTTATCATCAAAATAGGTCTCTACAGAATTAAAATACTGACATTTATTTAACCATTCCGTACTGCTCTTTGATAATTGTTTAGATTTTTTTTCGTAAGACATTAAATAAGATGGGTGTCTGTAATCAAGGGTTAAACCGAATAACTCTACGAATTTTGAAACAATGGTATCTATTGAATATTCGTTGGATGACTCTCTTATAGTTATCGCGCCCTCTTGTTTTCTATAAACAATATTTCGTGCTTCCATTCTAAGACGTTTAAGATGCGCGTCTATATTTTCAAAATCTTGTATTATTTTTTGTATCTCTTTCTTAACTTCATCAGAAGTAGGTGTTTTCTCATTTCCTATGTCTACGACGACAAAAAATATATTGTTTTCTGTCCCAAAATGTTGTTCAATTTCTTTCATTACTCTTGAATCGGTATATTTACGATAGTATTTATCATCTGATATACCTTCCAATAGATATATCTTTGCTGTACCGTCTTCATTTTTTTCGTATTCAAAAGATTTTCTTTCGTAGCCATTTCGTTCCATTTCATCTGCAAAATAGGTTTGAGCTTCTCTCAATATATTATCTATTTTCTCTGTTACATCTGTCTGGGGCATGCGGTTGGTGGATAAGAAGTAAATCGGAACAACGACATTTGGGGTATGGTTTTGGACTGAAGGTAAAAAGTTTGTTATATCCCACACGCGGATGATTCCATCATTGCCGCCACCAGCAACATATCTTGAATCTGCCGAAACATCAACACATTCAGTCCAACGTGAAAAACCTTCTATTGAGGCGTAACGGTTACCTTTTTTTACAGACCAGAATTCAATCTTGCTGATGCCGACGCTGATAATTGTGTCTCCATCTGCTGTAAATGCCAGATCATTGACGTTTTCAGCAGAAATCGTCGTATAGTCTTTCCAATTTGGTGGATGATATAGTTTGATGCCGTAATCATTATCTGCGATTGCAAGTATAGGATTCTTTGGATTGGGTAAGAACTGCATTGCCTCAATCCATCCTACTTTTCTATGTATTGCATCAAAACTATTTTTCTTGTAGGCTTGATTGCCTGTAATCTCCCAGATGTTAACTATATCCTCTATTGATTCTATCGTTGCCAATAGTGTTCCATCAACAGAAAATGTATGGTCTTCTTGCCATTTTTCACTTTTCAACTTGAATGCTTCTACAGGTTTAGCAGGGTTACTAACATCCCAAAATTCTAAACCACTCTTCTCAAGCGATAAATGTTTTCCATTTGGTGAGAAGGTTACGTTAAATCCTGAAGCACGGAAAGAACTAACAAACTTTTTCTCTACAATACTCCATAGTTTCACCGGTTCATCAAAATTACCCATGTCAGAGATGGCAAGTATTTCTCCATTTGATGAAATTGATACGGCATCTCCACCGAATTCTGCTATTGGATTAGTAGGATTGTTGATATTCCACAATTTGATATTTTTTTCAGCCTTATATTTGCTATTCATACTAACAATTAAGTCTGGGTTTGTAGGAGAAAATATAACTTTCTCAAGGTAATCGCCATGTGAAAATTCTGCGATGAGTTTAGGTTTTACTGGAGCTGAAGCAAATTTCTGTCGAATTTCAATTGGTATCTCATCAGTTCGAGGGATTCGTGGAGGCGGTTGATCTCTTTTTGAAAAATACTTGTCAAACGCTTGTCGTGCATCGTTAGCTTTTTCATTTATGTGGTTTACCAGAAATAATAGAAAGAGAAGTATGCCAAATCCTAACAAAAATAGCAATAAAAAAATTTTGAATTTCATATTTTTATCCAATGCAAAAGTCTGAGCTGAAATGATGAGATAGATGTCCCACATACCCAACTTATTTATGTTTGTGGGATTTTCCTTAGAGAATAATATTTTTATCAACTGAACTTACGCACAATTATATTGAAAATTGCTTTTAATTGCAATACTATTGGCCAGAGAGCAGGGTTATTCAGTTTTAAGAATTATAAGTTAAAAATAGTATTGTTATATGTTTATATCGTGGGTCCAAATCAAGAAATCAACGGTATGAATGCTATATAGCATTCCCCGGGTATGAATGCCTTATTGGCATTCCCCGGGTAGAGCGTATGCGAAACCCGACAGGAATGAAACGTGTCGGGTTTCGCATACGCTCTACCCATAGGTGTAAACTTAAGATAATGCACCTCTTGTTGGAGGGGTTTCTAAC
>JAAXHO010000019.1:0-16710 GCA_012270795.1 Candidatus Poribacteria bacterium | reverse complement strand
AGAAACCCCTCCAACAATATATAAGGCTCTTAAGTTTACACTTATAGGTTTCGCTACGCTCTACCCGATCTACAGATGGTCATATTGAAATGTGAAAAATAAAGCAGAAAAACCGAAAACTGAATAACCCTGGCCAGAGAGGATGTAAAGTTTTTGTCTGAATCGTGGATTTCGGGGATGTGTACGGAATCGCGGAAAACGCGGAAAACGCGGAAAAGATCGCTGCATCATGATTTTTGCTAAGAATAACCATTATCCTAATCAAGGCGGTTTATTGTGGGTATCTTCTCCGTGTCTTCCGTGTCATTGGCGAATTCCGCGATTCTGTCTGAACCAGGATTTCCAGGATTACCTCATCAAGGTTTTTTGGTGAGCGTTTATGTTCTTCTTTTGGAATAGGATATAATGAGAATAATCCTGCTAATCTGTAAATTCTGGTTCAGATGCAACAACAAAAGCCTGCGACGAAGTGTGTGAGCGCGAAAACATCAAGGATTTTTCTATTAGAATTGGTATAAGTTAAGAAAATAGTGTGTTTTTTGTTGACGTGATTATGCTTTATATGCTATTATATCATTATTATGAATTAAGGTTCTATGGGTATAATAACATTAGTGGTTTAGGAAAATGATATCTATATGCGGATTTTAGATAAAACAGACTTAAAGCGTAGAATCTTCATTTTGTCATACATTCTAACTGAACTTCAATATTAGAGAGGAGTAAAATAGTGAAAAAGGTTTTGCTTTGTGTACTTGTTTTATTTTGCGTGAGTGTACTCCATGCAAATGCGCAGATAAAATGGGACGCAGAAAAGTTTATGCCGTTGGACCAAGTGAAAATTGGCATGAAAGGAACAGGATACACCGTCTTTTTTGGTACAACGGTTGAAGAATTTGATTGTGAAGTGGTGAGTATTGAGTACAATTTTTCCCCAGGATGGCATGTTGTCTGGTTTAAAGGGACGAGTGACAACTTCAAACGTACAGGTGTCGCTGGCGGTATGAGCGGCAGTCCTATATATATTGATGGCAGACTTATGGGAGCACTTTCCCTTGGTTCTTTCAATCAACGTGAACATGCCAACCTATTTGGTGTAACGCCAATAGAACAGATGGTTAAGGTTGCAGAACGCGGCATGAAACCTAATTTAACTTATGCTGGTGCAAAATTCTTTGATTACGAATCTGAGTATGTGTCAGAAGGTCTTAACATCAAGCCGTTCCATTACCCAAATGGCTACAGTGTAACACCACAGAAGTCTAATAATTCTCAACTACAACCGCAAGTTGCAGCACAGAATCTATATCAGAATCCTATGCGGTTGTCAATTCCGGTTGCATTATCAAGACTTGATGGCTATTCAATGCAGCTTCTAAAACCCTTTTTAGATAGATATAATATGGTTCCTGTTCAGGCAGCTGGCGGTGGTGGTCCTGTTAAGAAATCACCAGTTGAAATGGGACAGATTATCGGTACTGAGTATGTCCGCGGAGATTATGTAGGGTTTGGTTATGGAACTATCACGCACATTGATAAAAACGAGGTATTGGCTTATGGGCACGCGTCGTCTGGAGAAGGTAATATCAACATGCCGCTTTCTGGCGGTTATGTGCATTTTATACTTCCTAGTACGTCCAGATCATCTAAAATTGCGTCTCCAACCCAGTTGATTGGAACATTAGTGCAAGATCGGGATCCTGCTATTGCTGGATTGATAAAGAAGCTCCCCAGTTCTCACCACTATCTTCCTGTCAAAGCAAAACTTCAAACTTCTGATAAGAAAATACACGACATTAACTATGAAGTGGTCCGAGAACAATTCTATACACCTTTATATACTGGTCTTGCAATATCAAATATTATTGCTGGAAGGGAGTTCTCATTCAACGATCACACTGTCAATACAAAGGCAACAATAACGCTTGAAAAGAACCCTAAATTAGACAGCCATGAAATTGTTATTGAAAACATATTTTCTTCAAGTGGTTCCCCCGGATCAAATGTATCTGGGACCGTAGTTAATCCAATTCGTCAACTGATCACCAACCCATTTGAAAAAGTACGGATTGCATCTGTGAACTTTGACATAAAAGTTGAGGATAAGCGAAAAACAGCGGGGATTCTAAAGGCCCACCTTGATAAGAATGTCTATCGTCCTGGGGAAGAAATTGAATTGACATTGATTATACGTCCATATCTTGAGCAACCAGAAACACTGGTTGGCAAGATTAAGATTCCCAAGGATACACCTGATGGCGTTGTCATGCTCGCTGTTTTAAACGGTGGTTCCTATTCATCTTGGGCACGTTCTCGATCTCCAGGTAGTTTTCGGGCGCAAAATATTAATCAGTTGATAGAATTACTGCCAGATGTGGAACCCAACACTAATCTCATTCTTGAACTTTCAGCACCACGTCCCGGCTTAACTGTTCAAGGTGAGGAATTCCCCAATTTACCGATTTCAATCCAGTCTGTGATGAACACTGCGTTGCGCCGTGGGGAAACAGGCTATACGGCTGGAACAGTTATTCATACTGCTAAGACTGCAACGGACTATGTTTTGGTTGGAAGTACGACATTACCGGTTGCAGTTAATAGAAATGCAGAGTAGCAATAGAATTAAATATTAGAAAGATAGAAAAATTTAACAGGAGGATATATTTTATGCACCGTTTCTTTCGCTTTTGGAATCTTATGGCTGTTGCCTTGGTGATTGCCTTAATTTACTCTGGACTTGCTTCTGCCGTGAATACTTCGTTGTGGGAACAGCGCAGT
This sequence comes from Candidatus Poribacteria bacterium, assembly GCA_012270795.1. GTDB lineage: Bacteria > Poribacteria > WGA-4E > WGA-4E > WGA-3G > MSPOR6. The sequence continues at coordinate 13,932 of JAAXHO010000019.1, read as the reverse complement.
AGGTCAGATTTTGAAGCAGGCGACATAAAAAACATTTCAGTATCAAGTAAAGGGGATGCCAGTTTATCTTTAAAAATTGACGGTTTCTCAAAAATTGATGAGGCACGCGTCTGGGCACTCGCTGAAGATTCCGAAAGGAATATCTATGCAGGAACAGGCAATGAAGGTAAAATCTATAAAATTAGTGCGGATGGTCAAAACTTTTCGCTCTATTATGATTCACCTGAGATAGAAATTTACAGTCTTGCTATTGGTCCTGACAACACACTCTATGCTGGTACGGGGCCAGATGGTCAAATTTACAAAATAACCGATGCCAAAACACCCCCACAAACATTACTCAGCAAAGGCGACAAATATGTGTGGTCTATGCATCTTGACGATGCGGGTAATCTCATTGCAGTGACTGGTTTGGAAGGTAAAATCTACAAGATCAATCCTGAAGGTGAGGTTAAGGTATTATTTGACGCTGAAGAAAAAAACATCGTTTCTTTGGTTGCTTATGATGGCGGGTATTACGCTGGAAGTAGTGGCAATGGTATCATCTATAAAATCAGTGAAGATGGTACTACAAATGTTATCTATCAAGCAAGCCAAAAGGATGTTAGACACCTTGTGATGGATAGTGAAGGCAATCTATATGCAACATTAATCACATCTGTGCCTATGGACAGGGGTAGTAATCGTGGAAGTAGAGGTCCATCTGTGCCGCAACCACAGGCACCGGGCAGTGGTCCACCTCAAGAAAACAAATCCTATATCTATAGGATTCATCCAGATGGAACAGTTGCCCCTGTTTGGAGTTCACCCGAACCGCTTATCTCCGCTATCTTATTAGAAAGTGACGACCAAATTTTAGTCGGAACTGGAAAAAAAGGTAAGCTGTATCGTGTGAATCCAAAAACTGGTGATTATGAGTCAGTTGGTAAGTGCAAGGCAGAGGATGTCGTAGCAATTCACAAGACTAACAATTCTGATAGTATGAAGATTATTCTTGCTGCAGCGAATCCAGGTAAACTTTTCACATTGACATCATCCTATGTTGAGGAGGGGACTTTGGAGTCATCTGTCCACAATGCAAATAGTTTGTCAAAGTGGGGTAAACTCTCATGGGAAGCTGTTGTAGAAGAGGGCACTTCCATAACATTTGCGACTCGGTCAGGAAATACCCGGAAACCTGATGAGACGTGGAACAAATGGTCAGAGGAACTCAACTCTCATGAAGGTTCTCAGATACCCAATGCTGATGCGCAGTACATTCAGTGGCGTGCAAAGTTTACGACGACTGACCCAACCAAATCAGCTGTTTTGAGAAAGGTAACGCTTGCATCTGCCCAGACGAATGTTGAGCCCAGGTTTGCTGGTGTTAGTATCCGAGCAGGTGGTAGTAGTGCACCTCGTCCCCCAGGTGCCCCACCATCACAAGGTGGCAATAGAGCAGCTTCACCGAAAAACTGGAAGATTGAATGGAAAGTTGATGATGTCAACAGGGATACTTTACAGTATACTGTTTACTATAAAGCCGTTGAAGATGATAATTGGCAACTCTTGAAAAAGGAACTCATGAGTCCCAGTTATGATTGGGATATAACCTCTATAGCAGACGGTAGGTACGAGGTCAAAGTTGTCGCTACAGATAAATTGAGCAATCCTGTAGGTTGGGAAAAAACTGCTGAAAAGGTTAGTTCACCTTTTGACATTGATAATACCGATCCGAATATCGGTGAAATCAATGTAGAAGAAAACGGTGATGGTACCTATAAGATTTCATGTGATGTCTCGGATAAGATGAACACCGTTCACAGAGCGGTCTACAAGATTGACAACGATGAACAGTGGAAAGTCATTTTTCCTGATGATGGTATCTTTGACTCCAAAACGGAGCAGCTGCTTTTACATACTGGCAAACTGTCAGATGGTTCACATAGCATTACAATTCGTGTGATGGATAAAGCACAGAATGTTGCTACGGGACGGAAAAGTTTCTAACATTTGACTTTGATGTAAATTATATTATAGTGAAATCTAAAATTACTATTACATTGCGGTAGGTGCGGTTTCCTAACCGCACCCTACTCAGTCTGAGTAAATGGCATAATACGCGTGTGTATTCTGCATTGGTTAGGAAACCGCACCTACCGGGGAGTGTAAACATATTTTAGATTTTACTATAAGGGTGAGTTTATTCTCACCCTTTTTTACTGTGTTACATCAGAAATCGCTTGGTAGGTAATGTCAATTAGCGTATCTAATTCTGAGATTGCGATCTGCAAAGGTGGCATGAGAACCATTGTATTGACGAGAGGTCGAAGGATGACACCTTGTTTTAATGCAGCATTACAAACTTGTATTCCAATCTTGTCCTCAAACGGATAAGGTGTTTTGGTATCTGTGTTCTCCATTAATTCTATACCTGCAGCCAAACCACAAACCCTAACATCCCCAACATGTAGCAGCGAATAGAATTCCTGAAGTCGTTGGTTGAAATGTGCAATTTTTGGTTGAAGTCGTTCAATAAGATTTTCGCGTTCAAAAATAGCGATGTTTTCTAAGGCAACAGCACAAGCTAATGGGTTGCCCGTGTAGGTGTGTCCGTGAAAAAAGGTTTTCAGTTCGCGATATTCACCAAGGAAAGCATTATAGATTTCATCTGTGGTTAGCGTTGCTGCGAGTGGTAGGTATCCGGCTGCTAGTCCTTTCGCAGTACACAAGAGATCGGGTGAAACATCTTCATGTTCGCATGCCCACATTTTTCCTGTTCGTCCAATACCGGTCATCACTTCATCAACAATCAATAGGATTTCCTTATTTTGGGTTAATGTCTCAAGTTGTTTCAAAAATCCGTTTGGAGCGATTATCATTCCACCTGCCCCTTGTATCAGTGGTTCAACAATGATGCCGGCAATCTGGTCGGGATGATCAAGTATAACCTGTTCTACCGCATCAATCCATTGTGATGAATTATCGATTTCGTTAGGTTTTGGTCGGGGCAGACATACACTTTTAAATAGCAGAGATTTGTATGTTGCATGAAAGGCATCAATACCACCTACGCTCATTGCCCCTACCGTATCTCCGTGGTAGGAATTCTCAAAGTGGATAAACAGTTTTCGCTGCGGTTGCCCTTTATGTTGCCAATACTGATATGCCATTTTCAGGGCAACTTCAACAGCAGTAGAACCGTTATCGGAATAAAAGGCTTTGTTGAGACCTGCGGGGGTAATTTCAACCAGTTTTTTTGCGAGTTTTATGGCGGGAATATTGCTGTAACCAAGGAGTGTGGAATGTGCAATTTGCTGAAGTTGGTCTTTTAGGGCGGCATTTAAATCGGGATGATTGTGTCCATGCACATTCGTCCACATGGATGCAATCCCATCAATATATCGATTTCCTTTAATATCAATCAGATAAATCCCTTCACCCCGTTCAATAATAACTGGTTCTTCTGTTAACCAATCCTGCATCTGTGTGAAAGGATGCCAAAGGTGCTCTTTATCCCAGGTTGTTAGGGTTTCTCTATCCCTTGAGTTTTGCATAGTGCACAGGTTGTTCTAACCCGAGTTCGTCATAAGTGCCTGTTTTTGGGACGACGATTTCAAGCAATCTATTTTGGTATTTTGTGTAGAAGTCCTCAGGTTGACCTGGGATAGCGAAGGTATTTCTGAAACCGTCGGGAAAAGAACTGGTGCGTCCGACGACCTTCTCAAACCTTGGATCAGCGAATTCCTGTGGTTCCTTGGGATCACGCGGTAGCTGCGTTTGGACTATCAATTGACTCGTTGAAGGTTCGGAGGTTTCTGGTGTAAAAGGTGAACTTAATGAGATTTCGTAATCATAGTGTGGCATTCTATCAGGTAGGTCATACGTAGTTTTAGCAGAAGAATTGGGGACCCAACGTGGGAATTCAATTTCAATCCTATAGTAGTCGGTATCTTCAAAAATACGATTAACCATACCGTAGCGGCGGTATCGTTCCTTTATATCATCTGTGTATAGTTCACCTTGAGCTTGGACAGCACCGGGCATTGTTGTGCGTATGGAGGTTGTGTCATCTACGAGGGCTGGACGCAAGCCTTTTAGTAACGGCGTTGCAATGAGGGAAGGGAACCATCCATAGAACGAGGCACCGTAGCGGGATTGTTCTGCATCAGGTGTTGTTGTGAGTTCGTCTCTAAAACGGAAAATTCCTTCAGCAATAGCAATCAATATTCCCAAAAAGATCATGAGATTGCCTTGTGATGAGAAAAAACTTCCGCCACCCTGATATACTCCAATGAAGAATAGCACCAGAGGATATAAGATCAAATTGATTAAGCTGTTGATTCCAGTTGAAACAGCAGAACTGAAGACGATGGGGTTTCCAGCCATGTTTTCTAATTCTGATTTAAACTTGGCAGAGAATGCCCCAAGAAATGGCTGTCCAAGCATTGCAAGCAAATTGAAAGGTGTGCGAAGTGTTGACCCGATAGCATCTGGTAGCTGCACATATTCTTCTGGAATACCTTGTTCCTTTTTCTTTGATTTCCCAGCTTCGTCATCACTACCAGCATCTTCAGGATATTCAAAAGTTTCAAAGAACTTACTATTTATATCTATGTAAGAATTCCACTCACTTGGAACTTCGCTTTCCATGAAGATTGCTGTAACTGGGCATACGTCAACACACGCAGCGCAGTCAATGCACACGTTTGGGTCAATGTAGAGCTGGTTTTCACCCTCAACAGTGTGTATGCAATTTACGGGGCAGACATCCACACATGCCGTATCCATTACATCTACACAAGGTTCACAAATAATATATGCCATATAAATAAAATCTCCTATAATCGGTTTCGGACACTTAACGATTGTTATACTATTTCTATAAATTATTGTCTCATTAGAACGGTTGTTATGGTAGTCATTCTTTAGGCACAAACTGGAAGTTTATGCTACAAAAAGAGACATTATCAATTAGAAGTGGTATTATATAATAATTGCCTTATAAAAATATATACTTTCGGATACATAAGATTGTAATGTTTTATAATTATTTGTGTAAAATACCCATCTTAATATCAGCCAAGTAGTTGCGACCTTGTCTTTGGCTGCAACTGCAAAACTTTCAAGATTTAGATCGTCAAGGTTGAGTGGTATGGTGACGGAGAAAGCTATTAGTGCGCCTTCATTGCCAAACTCTTCCTGTTTTGCATATAGAGCTACCAAATGTTTAGTCTCTGCATCTACTATCGGGGATCCTAATGCCGAGGGAGTAACGGTAATCAAGCAGGAGTTAAAACCAAAACCTTGAGTCATATCAATGCCGACAGTTGTGCAGGTGCGTTTCATAAGCGGGTAGTTGTGCACATCAAGGACATTGTCATCGTTAACGATGTAAGAATACATTTCCAAATTGCTACCATCGCTTGGGTATGGGGCGACTGAAACGGGTTTGTAGCTTTCCATGTTAACGTCCTTCATTGTTAACACAGTCAGGTCAAACTATCATCTTCAGGGTGCGGGATATGCTTACGTTCAGTTATATCCAAGATGTTTTTTTGGATAAGCCCATCTCTGCTAACTAAAGAGTTAACCTTATCGGGATCGTTAAAGATTAATTCCTCTCCCAACGTAGCAAAAGCGCGCACTCCGATAAAAAGGTGTTCATCGTTGGACCTCCCAAGGTAAGCAAGGTGCATGACTCGCCACCAGGCACCGCTCTCTATCAACAGATAGTTAAAAGAATGCGTAATGTCTTTCTCTTCCTGCGGCTTTAGCAGTTCCCAATCCGCATCAACTTTTCTCCCAATCAGCATTCCACTTAAAAGCCACATGACAACTATTAATGTTATTTTGCTTGGAGTTAAAATATTTTGAATTTTCATTTTGTATAATTGTTCTTAGGAGATTACGATGGATGAAAAAGACGTAATGATAAGTTTATGTCATTAACCAATTATATGATTATTATACTACAATTTATGATAGATTTCAAGAGAGAAACAAATTGAATGTTGTGTAAAGATACAGAGAAATGATAAAGAATGTGTTAACTTCTTGCATGCTGTGATTGAGTTGGTGCTTTGTATGTGACGTTGAGATGGGGTGTTTCAATACGTTTGTTTCCTTGATGCCGTGAGATAAGACAGTTCTCTAATGCACCACTGACTAATAATGTTCTTTCTGCTGGATACGGTGCAATACCTGTTTCAAAGAGTTCTTCAATCTTTGCTATGAGACATGCAGAATAGGTGACGTTCGGAGTCGGTGTTAGGAAGAATTGTGTTGATACTGGTACCGATTCACCTTGTAGTTTTGCTGCAAAGCAGTAATCCTTTACTGCACCGTTTAGCATCAGAAGTGTTGCTTTAAATCCATCGTTATATTCAATAAAATAGGCAGATGGGTTTTGCACGAGTCTTTGTAGTTCCCCATTTCTAATCATATCTTGTGTTCTACCATCTTCCTCAGTTAAACCACAAAGTGTATCGCTTCGGGAAAGTGCTGTTTCCAACAATTCCATAGACCAACGTCTATTTTCACCTGCTTGCCAGACATTTTCACCATCAATCAGTTGGACAGCCGCAACCCCAGTTTCCCCACCTTTTCTACGTTCTACCATACATTGCATCGCCTCTAAGGCATGGTAGTCCATGGGGTCTGATCCGCCCACACCTATCATGAGCGCGTCTTCTATGTCACACTCTGAAGGTAATTCAACATCTGGCAAACGCCATGTGACAGGCAGGGATGAACCTGCAAGCAACCCAAAACCGAGACGATGTGCATCGTCTACCATTTCCTTTGCTTTTTCAAAGTTGTAGGATAGGTGTTTATCATTGAAGATCGGCACAGCACGTCCATCCTCTTCAAACACATTAACACACTCCTTGAAAAACTCGTAACGAGGATACAAAATCTGACTCATTTCATTTTGCGGATAGTCACCGTGTTCGCCAATCAGTAAAACAGCATCCACAGCGAGTTGATGCCCACTACAACGGAGTGTTTCGGCAATGGTAGGATAAACTGAAAACCCAAATTCTTTGGCACGGTCTTCGCTTTGATCTCCTTCAGGTTTCTGGTCAACATAGAGCGAAACGACTTTCATATTGGGATGATGCCACTTACCTGCTTTTGGATAGCCGACGAGAAATCTATCGGTGAAATGTTGGGCATGTGACAGGTAACGATAGATTGTGGTCACAACAGCAATGCGTTTCATAATTTCATGTTCTCCAGAAGGTTGATGCTTCAGTGGGTTGATATGCAATTGCCAAGTGTGGCGTATCTTGCTTTGATCCATCAGTGTAGAGACTATCAACGCCTGCGGCGACTAATCCTGTTGTCAACAATGTGCGTTCCACCGGATAGGTAGCCTTTCCAGTCAAGAACATTTGCTCAATATTGTTAACCTGCGGTGAGAAGAAGTTTGCTAAAGTTGTCCGCGCGGGTGGCATTGGGAGGTACATCTGTGTTGATAGGACTTCGTTCTCTGTTCCTACATAAGCAGCAAAGTTGAAATCCTGCACTAAGCCGTTCATCAAAATCATGGTAGACTTTAGTCCATCGTGATGTTCATATTGATACGCTATCGGGTTTTTCACAATCTCTTTCATTTCGTTCAATGTGGGAAACGGATTATTATATCCGGGGCGAGAAGGAGTAAGCGTATGACTGCGGCACAGTGCAGATTCAAAGAGTTCTCGTGACCAGAGTTCGGCATGATGTGCCTTCCAAAATGCATCGCCGCGATATGCCTGTAACCACTTTACACCGCTCTCCCCACCTTCGCGCCGTTCTACCATACATTGCAAGGTTTCTAATACATGAAAATCGTAACTATCCACACCCCCATAACCGACACAAACTGCTTCTGAGACAGGAGCACCGAGAGGCATGTCAATAGAGGGTGTACGCCACGTAACAGGCAGTGATGACCCTGCCATAAATGCGAAATTCATATTTTGAGAAATGTCATACATCTCACGCGCCCACTCCCAATTCCATGAAAGGTGTTTATCATTGAATATGGGAACACTGCGACCACTTTGTTCAAATACCTCTATCATTTGCATGAAGTGTTCATAGCGCGGATAGAGACGTTGTCCCTTTTCATTGCTTGGATAGTCACCATGTTCACCGATGAGGAGAATACCATCAACCGCTAAGTTATCGCCATTGAGGGTCAACGCTTCTGTGATAGTTGGATATTGCTTCATCGTGGGAAATCGTTCTAATCGGTCACGACTAAGGTCATTTTCTTTTATTTGTTCAACATAAAGAGAAACAATGTCCATCGGTGGATAATGGTGTCTACTATTCCAACCGTATCCTTCTAAAAACCGATCAACGATGTGTTGTGCATGTGAGTATTTGTGGTATATTGTTGCGATTGCAGCAATTTTTAGATGGGATTGCATGCGTCATCCTTTATTCTTTACAGTAGTTCATTGCATGCTGTCAATTCTATTTTATGAACTATAGTTTTGTCAAGCAGAATTCTGGTGGGAAGATAGTTAGGGAAAACTATAAATGTAAAAAACACATTGAAACACCCTCTATTTGGTGTGANNTCACACCAAATAGAGGGTGTTTCAATTAATCTGCCAATGCTGAGAGCGCATCTTCCTCAGTGTTGAAATATTCAAAGTGTCTGACAAGTTTGCTAATAACAATTAGGTTTTTGATATTTTTGTCAACATTGACGATCCCTATCCGCCCCTGTTTTTGTGTTGCTTCTACATACGCGCCGATAAGGATACCGAGTCCTGTACTGTCCATCTTATCAACTCCTTCAAAATTGATAAGAATACGTGGTTTATTTGAAGCATCGATCAGTGGAGAGATTGTTTGTTTAAATTTTGCAGCGGAGGTGCCTATTATTTTTCCAACGGGTTCTAAAATCGTGATACCATTTTCTTCGCGAACTTGGGTTTTCATGATTTTCTCCTTTTTTACATATCTGTTTGTGTTTTCTGATTTTGCTTTTGACTGACGATGTCTATAAATTATTCGACATTAAATGTATTACGCATTTTAATTGCAATGAATTACGGAGGATTGCATAGATTCCTACGATGCATATTGTTATCCATTTTGCTTAAACTAATTGCGGGTGATTTATATATCATCTTAATCGTTTTTGCCCACCGATTTGGACCAGGTCCGGGTTGGTGTTGATCACGAATTTGCTTAAAGTCCTCAGGTGTCGTAACGACATCATCAGGTTTCAGTTTACTTCTTGCCAGAAATCCAGCTTCCGGTTGATAGCCTGTCGGTTTTGCAGCGTCTTGATAGCGTGCATCTACGCTCCATCGCACCTGATTGCTAACATTCGGAATGGATAGATGGGGAGTTAGATATGACAAAGATAGCTTCACGAAATTGTCCCAACGGTCTGTCGTGATATGTGATGTCAATAGGTATGACTATTCTCCGAGTTTTGTTAATTTCGCTTGTAATCGGTATAGAAAACTGAATCTGTCCATCTGTTTTTGCAGGTATTGTTGTTTCTATTGGATCAATCTCTATCCCCCACGATGATGGCAGAATAGGTTTAGCAATTGCAGGACGCGGTTCATTCGAATGGTTTGTTATTTCTACATGCAATGAGACAATTTCACCAGGGTTGACATCCTGTTGATATGGAAAACAGCGCACCCATTGATCGTCCGTTCCGTAGTTTGCGTGGTCCCAAGGAAAGAGCTCGGTATAGCATTTTTCTTTTTCCGCAAGCGTGTCTAACATGAAGTTGATCTCTTTATCTGTGAAATCAAATGCTTGATCAACATGGCAGTTGAAAATGTATGTCGGTTTGAGTTCCTGAATTAACCGAAGACACTTTTCGTAGCCGACATCCTTACCGAGTAGATTCCGATTTCCTGAGCAGTAGTCGTCAATACCTGCCATCGTGAAGGAATCCCCGGCAAAAAACATACGGACACCATGTCCTTCTACGAGTAAACCCCCGTGATAATAGGTCTGACCGGGAAAATGGTACGCAGTCATTGTAAATTCATTCCACTGCCATGAGTCGCCATCATAGGTGGAGCAATCCCCACGTGTTACGGCAGGAGAAATACAGGGGAGTCGGTAAGCCTTTGGATTTGTGATGACTTTCGCCACAATTGCATCTGTTATCGTTTCACACGGAAATTCTTGCTGGAATTCAGGAATAGCATTTACGTGGTCGTCGTGGTAGTGCGTCACCCAGAACTGCGTCACCTCTGAAATATCATCATCTGCCTGCAACTGCTGAATCTGTTTAATGATATTCGGTGAACCGCAGTCCATCACAAACGCGTCACGATTTTCAGAGATAATCAACCATGTAGTGCCAAAGTGACGCAAGAAATCAGGTGGTGGTTTGCCTTCTCTGATAGGCATGTGGTCAGCACGTTCTTCAAATTTGGTAAACATCTTTGGAAAATAGTGTCGGAGTGCAGATATTGATACATATTTATCATAGCAATAGTCCAATTGGTCAAGGAGTTTACCGATTGCATCGTCAGGATTGTTCATGATAGTGCCGTGTGTAGGGATAAGTGCTGTTGGTGATGCCCTGCATACCTTTTCAAGACTTTCCTTCAGTTCATCGCGTGCTCCCAAAAATCCGTGATAATCGGTAGTTTGCTGCCCTTTCTGCAAGCTATAGAGTTCCCAAATCTTGCCTGCGTCATATATCAGATCACCAGTAAAAGCAAATCGTTTGTCATCAACATCAATCAGATAGGTCACACTTCCATCTGTATGACCAGGCGTTTCAAGCACTTGTATGGCTGCAGGTCCCCAATCAATCTGATCTCCTTCTACATAAGTATCTGTTATTTGGATGGAATTTGCAAGCATAAGGTTATGGGGGCGGCAGTTGTAAAGGTGCCATATGTATTTTGGATCGTTCCAAAAGGTTTCTACCTCAGAAAACCATTGTACTTCCGCTGTTGGAACACCGATCTGAGTATTTTCCGGGATAGGGCATCCCGCTGTGCTATCGCGATGATGATGTGTATATAAGATATGTTCTATTTGGGTGATACCCAATTCATCAAGCGTTGTTTGTAATGTTGTACCACTCGGATCAATGAGGACGGCGCGGTTTCCATTACGGAGAATACCGGTATTGACATGTCCGTGATGGATAAAAAGGTGTTGGCTAAGTTGGGAATATGTAGTTTTCATTGGAAGTTAGTTTCCTAAATGATGTTTGCATCGCCCCACGAAACACAACGGAATTGAATGTTAAGCCGTCAATTGTCATGGAAATAAACTCATAGTCAGAACCGTGTTCTGGGAACATCGCAATTTGTGATGATAACTGAAATGTAAGCGTGTCATAACGTTATCTCCTTTTAGGCAAGTTGGCTTTAGTCTTTTTATCGTTTATGAAGTGGATTTCAAATTTCTATACAAACACTGCAGGTGCGATCTGAAATCTTGCTGCTAAAGCGTGAATGTTTTTGACCGTTAAATCACTATCACCTTCAATGATTGCCTGAACGATGTCTGGTGTGCCGAGTTCAGGCAAATCTGAAGGTTCAAGTTGATGTTCCTTCATCAAGTATTTTAACACTTCAATACCGCTACAGTCAGGGATTGGATAATGTTTTTCTTCATAGGCATGTATGATGGTACCAAGTGTATCAAGAAGTTCATATAGCGGATGTTTTTCATTAGTCCCCACTTCGTCAATCAATTCGTTTAATGTTGCAACGGCTTTATCATATTCTTTCTCATTACGAATTGAAAAAAGAGGTTGAACAACACGCCAATGTGTTTGTATTTCTTTAGCAATGACGCTCATTTTTTCCATGCTCCTCTATTATATTCATCATGGGTTAAAATACAACGAACATATACTTTCTTGCGGTTGAAATGGATTGAGGTAACTCAACGATATTTATTACCTCCGATGTTAAAAACAATTAAATCATCTACGAGATCAGCATTTGGAAACACTGCGCGTAATTCAACAAGATTATTGAATGTATGCTTGCTTAAAAGTTTATACCAACGTCTAAGCGGAATTTGACTATCAGTATATCTTACCCAAAATTCGCGCAGTGTCTTTTTACTTATAATGTGCATTCTTTGGACTAAATTCTATTCCTCAGCGAACTGGGGTCTTCCAAGTGCATCCGTTCTACCTTGACGTTTGTATTGCGGTAGGTGTCCATTTGCATCAGCCAAAATCCGTTCATGTGCAAGTGCAATGCGATCAACACCTTTGTCCGCAATGTTATTTTGGCATGTCGGATCCGCATCAAGATCAAAGAGTCGAGTGCCACTATTGAGATCAACACTTGAGAAATACCAACTCTTAGCGTCTTTATACCATACTGAGTTGACATAGCGACAGGTCAGATACTCGCGAGATGTGAATCCCTCCTTACCCTCAACAAGAGGTAGTAGACTCTGTCCTTGAATTTCTCCAGCAGGTTCAACCTGACTTGCAGCAATCACAGTGGCAGGGACATCAAGTGTATAGACGAATTCATCACATGTCGTTCCAGCATTCACACCAGATGGATGGCGAACAAGTAATGGTATATCCATTGTTCCGGGATACATAAAGTTTGCGGGTTTCCCCGTTGCTTTGTCAGGATTCTCAGCGAAGTTGGTGCCGTGATCACTCAAGAAGACAATTAGCGTATTGTCACGTAGACCGAGATTATCAATAGCATCCACTAACCTGCCGAACCATGTATCCACGAGTGTGACTAACCCTGCGTAGTTTGCTTTAACACTCGGCAGACGATTTTCAAGTTCCTCATTATTCAGTGAACCGTAGGGTAAGTTGAGACAAATCGGTTCTCTATCTTCTCTGCTACCGTATAGGTCATAATAGTGGATGGGTGCTTCCCATGTTTCGTGGGGGGTGAACCCGTCAACATATAGATAAAATGGCGTATTTTTGTGGTTGTGTTCAACGAATTCTATTGCAGCTCGGAACAGTCTTGCGGTGGGCCAAGTTTCCTCTGGACGTTCAGGTTGGACATTCATGATATGAGACCGTATGCGCCCTTCATTCCCACGATAACGTTTTACTTCTCTTGGATCAACATGGGCTGCCCCGCGATATCTGTCTTCTGCTTGCCCTCTCACGTACTGCCATTGACGAAAACCGCGTGTAAAGTTCATACCCGGTACAAAATAGTGCGGTACATCTGCGAAGAAACCTGTGTGATATCCATTTCTCACAAGTGACTCTGCAATTGCCGGTTCGTCAGAAGACATCGGCTGCCATCCTGGCGTATAGACATTGTCCCACGGAACAGGATTGTATGTTTTGAATGGATAAATCCGCCTACCTGTATGTAGGGTTCGGCGTGTAGGAATAGTGGGTAAGCATTCTGGATGTGCATTCGTAAACCTAACACCCTCTGATGCAAACTTCGCCAAATTTGGGGTATGCACCCAATCATTACCATAAGGGCTTAAATAGGCAGTGCGTAAGGTATCTGAAACAACGACGACTATGTTCCAACTCATAAATATTACCTCCATAGGTATCTGTGAATTATCTTTTTTGTGAATACAACTTCTATGCTAATATTTAAATTAAACTGTATAATCAAATACTAATACATCCTCTACAAGCGGTCGAATATGTTCACTTGCAACTTCACGGTGAAACGGGTGCGGCAAATAAGCATCTCGTGCTGCTTCGTCTGTGAACCGCACAATAAAACCGAAAGCATATCCTTGACTCTTACCTTCAGGACTGTTGTTAGTACCCGCAGTGATAGATTCAATACCGGGTATTTCGTCAATCATTTTCATTAAGGCATCAGGTAATGCATCTATTTGTGCTGTAGTGACATCCGACTTCAACTTGAGTAAGACAATGTGTTCGACCATATAGGTTCTCCATTCATAATTGGAAGGATTTTAGTTGTGGAAAGAGATTGTAAAGTGTTATATAATATACGACTTGTGCTAATTACTATTCAT
>JAAXHO010000107.1:44527-86078 GCA_012270795.1 Candidatus Poribacteria bacterium | reverse complement strand
CTTGCGATAAGACTTTGTAATTGATAAATATTAACGAATGTGAATTATCGGGGGGGGGAGTAACTGAGAGTTAATTATAGCTAAAACGCGTCCACCAAGTCCAACACGCGGACAGGACCTGCTCAAGAAACAGGTGCCTGACGTGTTCACTTTTTGGATTGCGGTTTTCATATCTCGCTTACTCATTATTAAATCCCCATGTGTAAGAAATATGTTTGACGTTGGTGTAACTTTCTGTTTCTTTGAAACGCTATGTTACACGCACATAATATCTTTAACTACCATGCATTACGTGTGTTTAATCTCCTCGGTTACAAAAAATTGCAACTTTTTTGTAAAAAATCGTCTAATTTTTCAAATTTCTACTGTTTTTGTTGATTTTGCACACGCGAATGTGATTTTCAGGACAGACGCAAAATGACTTAAACTAATCGGAAAAATCTAATCAATTTGAATTATCTTTGGGATATGTGTTATACTATTTTCATATTTGAGAAATAGGTGAGAAGTACTCATGCACCTTAACTACCAAAAAGTTTTAGATCTATCTTATATCGTTGATGAAAACAGTCCGCGCGAATTGCCTATTGATCCTGTTCATATTTACGATCAGGCGACATTAGAAAAGGATGGTTATTTTGAAAGTCGCGTAGACATGTCGGGGCACTGCTCCACACATATTGACACCCCTTGTTTGATGTATCCAGATGGTTATACTGTAGCAGAAATACCTAAGGAAAAACTAACAGGGAACGCTGTTTTAATGGACTTTTCCTCTATCAAGAAACCTAAGGATGCAGTAACCGCAAAAGACGTTAGCGGATGGGTAAATGATAACGGGGAGATCCCTAAAGATAGTATCGTCTTTATGCGAACAGGGATGGATAGGTTTGTCTATCAAGACAACTTCAACCGGGAATGGATCGGTTTTAGCGAAGATGCTGCAGAGCTGCTGGTAGGAATGGGAATTAAGGTAATTGGTACGGATGCTTGTAGCATAGATTCAGTTGCGGGACATCCGCCATTGTATGACGGTCTACCGCCTGCCCATCTTGTTTTTCTGGGTGCGGGTATACCTCATGTAGAAGACCTTTGTAACCTGAGCCAACTTCCAACACATTTCTTTGTCGTCATTGCGCCGCTCAAATTAGCACGGAGTTCTGGGGCACCAACACGTGTACTAGCGTTTGTTTAATACATATTGCTGCAACTCTCCATAAGCATACCGCAGCCTTTGCTATTTCTGAAACAAAAAAAATGGAACTGAACATACCAGATATGCTATCAGATTTGTTGCACGAAATCGGTGAGATAGGTGGAAAGCATGTTTATCTTGTTGGTGGATCAGTTCGTGACCTCATACTAAAACGAAAAACTATTGACATTGACATTGTTGTGGAAGGGGATGCATTACGTATTGCACAAGTACTTCAAAATCGTTGGGATGGAAAATTGAAGACATATCCAGAATTCGGGACTGCGACCGTCACACGATCTGATCCGATACTACCAAAGGTGGATTTCGCAACCGCACGAAGTGAAACGTATCATATACCCGGAACGTTACCTAAGGTAGAACCTAACACTATAAATGCGGATTTGTTACGTAGAGATTTTTCCATAAATGCCTTAGCGATGTGTTTAGATAAAGATGCCTTCGGATCTATTATTGATAAGACTGGTGGACTTGGAGATCTAAGGTCAGGAACTATTCGCGTTCTACATAACAAGAGTTACACCGACGACCCAACACGTATCTTTCGCGCATTTAGATACGCAGCACGTTATAACTTTAACATTGCAGAAACTGATATACGATTGATTCAAAAGGCAATACCACAAATAAGGTTTCTTAGTGGTGACCGAATCCGGAATGAGATTGAACAAATATTTCATGAAGATTGTGTATCCACAATAATTCAACAACTTTTTGAATGGAATGTATTAAAAACTATAATTCCAGGGTGGTTTATCTCACCAACTTTTTCAAAAGACTACCGGGCTTCACAAAATGCAATCTCGTGGGCATCACAAAATCTTTCTGATATAGATTTTCAAACGAATATTGTTCAATGGATGGCTCTATTCGGATTAAGTAATACATGGGTTATGCCAAAATATCTGATTGAAGCAATCTGTTTCAGACTTGTTTTAGATCATCAACTTCGCAAGATTGCAAGCATACCTTCTTTAACGGAACAAGGTCCCGATAGTCGTAAGCAGATCATAAAGGCTTTTGAGAAACTTGATATTCCGCTTTCAAACAAAGTTAGTTTTGACTATCAGAACGGAAAATGGTGCATTGTTGATTATGAAAACAGAGTAACTTATGTCTATGGAGATGGGAACTTGTGTAAAGTTCATACACCCTTAACTACTTATCGTCAATTAATACAGGTTTTGCGTTCGTTAACAAACAGCACACCATCAAGCAAGATATACCAGTTGCTGAAACAAATACCAGTGGAAGCTCTTACATTAGGTTATTTAGACACAAATAAATCTGCATTAAAACGGGAAATTATTGAAGATTACCTTATCAACTTGCGTAATAAGAAACCCATCGTTACTGGTAATGACCTAATACAATGGGGTGAAAAACCTGGAAAGAATTTTCAGACAATTCTTTGGGAACTTTTCGCTGCCCAATTGGATGGGAAAATAAGTACAAAATCTGAGGGATACGCACACTTTTCAAGTATTATTAATCATACTAATAAACAAAGTAAAAAATAAGAAAATGGAAATTACATAGTTTATGTTGACACCAGAAAAGATATATTTAGCGATTCTTACAATTACACAGTTCATTATCTTGTTAACTTTTCACGAATGGGGACATGCCAAATCAGCATATATGTTAGGAGATCCGACTGCGCGTGATCAAGGACGGCTCTCGTTAAATCCTGCTGTACATATTGATCCTATCGGAACGCTTTTTTTGCCATTGATCGGTTCATTGATGGAGGGTGGTTTTTTTGGTTGGGCAAAACCGGTACCCGTAAATCCGTATAACCTAAAAAAACCGAGAAGAGACCTTATGCTAATTGCTGCGGCAGGTCCTTTTATGAATATCGTTTTAACTTTTGCCATTTTTGGTTTAATGCATATTTTTGAACTTACGCATGACTATAGACCATTTGATGCCAGAACTTATGTCGGTATTAAAACTTTCTTGAGAAATTCTGGCATTATCAGTGTATTCCTTGCAGCATTTAATATGCTTCCACTTTTTCCTTTAGATGGTTTCAGTGTTGTAAATGGTTTGTTACCAGAAAGTGTATCACGACAATTCTCTAAACTTGCACCCTATGGAATGCCTATTCTAATGGCAATTATTTTTCTTCCGGTTATTATTGGAATACCAAATTATATTTTTGATTTTCTGTATTTTATGACTATAGAAATTTATGACTTTATTGGAAAAATTATAGGTGTCCGATAGAGACATTTCATATTGAGTTAAAATACATCAGATTAAATTATCAATGATAGAACATATCTCATCAACCAATTCAACAATACATCCTATCTACTCAGTAAAACTTGACGGTTTTGAGGGACCACTTGACCTGCTTCTTGAACTCATACAGAAAGAGGAGATGGATATACACGATATTCAGATTTCTATAATTACAGATCGTTATCTTGAATATGTAAATCTAATGGAACAGTTGGATCTGGATGTAGCGTCTGAATTCTTGGTTATGGCAGCAAGACTCCTACATATAAAATCGGAGAGTATTCTTCCACAAATTGCTGTAACTACTAAGTATCCAATTGGAAATCAAGCTCAACTTGTTCAACAACTTTTGGAATATAAACGCTATAAGGAAGCAGCCCAGGTATTGGATGTTTATGCAGAGAAACGCACGTTAATATTCAATCGGAGTTCTAAGCTACACTCTGATTTAGATGGAACACGTACCTACGAAATAAAAGCAACCCTTTTTGATTTACTTACTGCTTTTAAGAACATAAATGACCGAATATCAAAGTTTGAACCGGATGAAGAATACCATACAGTTGAAGAAGAAACTATTACTGTTGAGGACAAAATTGCTTTTATTGAAAGACAATTAGACAACAATGACCAGTTAATCTTTGATGATTTGTTCCCACTTACATCAAGTAAAATAGACCTTATTGTTACATTTCTTGCCATTTTAGAACTGATTAGATTAGGCACTATCGTCACTGTACAGACTGGATTGTTTGAAAGCATTTATATCATCAAAGCAATTACTGATAACAGTAGTTCTTAATAGGTATCTTCTAAGGAATAATATCAAATGGAAACAGAAAATATAAATGCTGGTAATTTAACACCCACTCAGGATGAACAACCTAAGAAGAATCCAAAATCAATATTGGAGGCGATACTATTTGCTGCCAGCGAACCAATCACAGTAAAGCAGTTTCAACATGCAATGCCAGGGATGCATGCCCGCGATATAAGAAAAGCACTCACAGAAATTCGAGATGATTATCAAAACATGAATAGAAGTTTTCGGTTAATGGAAATTGCAAACGGTTATCAAATATGCACTCGTCCAGAATTCTCTGAATGGATACGGAAGTTTTACATTCAACAAGTCCGTGTAACCCTCTCCCCCTCTGCGTTAGAAACGCTTGCGATAGTCGCATATAAGCAACCTGTAACTCGAAATGAAGTTTCTACTATTCGGGGTGTTAACAGCGACAGTGTCATCAGTTCTCTCGTAGAAAAGGGACTCGTCTGTGTTTCTGGAAGAAAAGAAGGTGCTGGCCGTTCGCTCCTATTTTCTACCACGGATACATTTCTTCAGCAATTTGGATTGAAAGACCCTTCCGAATTACCCTCTCTTGAGGAAATTGAACAACTCCTTTCCACATCAAATGGACTTGAGAACCTTCACAACAGTCAGGAAGAAGTTGAAGAATGAATTACAATGCATGGTTTGAATGTGATTTAGGTTGCACCTATCCACTTACTGAAGTTATCTATCGTTGCAAAAACTGCAATGGCCTATTAAACGTCAAACACGACTTTGATGTTTTGAAACAAAGAAGTGCGGAGGACTGGAAAAATCTTTTTGAACAACGTTATATGCGAACTCAATATCCTTATGGTAGTGGTGTTTGGGGAAAAAAAGAACTTGTATGTCCTATAGTTGATGATGGCAACATTATCTCAATGTATGAAGGGGGCACCAATCTGTTTTGGGCAGAACGTTTCGGGAAACAGTTGGGACTATCAGACCTTTGGATAAAACAGTGCGGTAATAGCCATACCGGTTCGTTCAAAGACCTTGGTATGACGGTGCTGGTTTCTATGGTGAACCAGATTATATCAGATGGGGGAAATATCCGAGCAGTCATGTGTGCCTCTACAGGTGATACTTCTGCTTCTTTAGCGGCTTACACTTCTGCAGCCGGAATCCCAGCGATTATCCTTCTACCGAAGGAGAAGGTTACACGCGAACAACTCATCCAACCTATTGCCAACGGGGCGTTGACTTTATCACTTGAAACCGACTTTGATGGTTGCATGGCAATCGTTCAAAAACTTGCTGCAAGAAAGGATTTCTATCTTGCAAATTCTATCAATTCGCTTCGTATTGAAGGACAAAAAACTATTAGTATTGAAATAGTGCAGCAGTTTGATTGGGAAGTACCGGATTGGATAATTATCCCCGGCGGAAACCTTGGCAATGTTTCAGCACTCGGTTTAGGATTCTTAATGATGAAGCAACTGGGGATAATAGACAAACTGCCGCGCATTGCATGTGCACAAGCAGCGCGCGCCAACCCACTATATCGCAGCTATAAAACTGGGTTCACAGAATTTAAAGCCATCACAGCACAATCAACACAAGCAACAGCAATCCAAATCGGTAATCCCGTTTCAATTCACCGAGCAATTCGTGTCTTGAAGCAGTTTGACGGAATAGTGGATCAGGCATCTGAAGTTGAATTAGCAGATGCAGCAGCAAGAGCTGATAGAACAGGACTTTTCAACTGTCCACACACAGGCGTAGCATTGGCTGTTCTCATAAAAATGGTAGAACGAAAACAGATACAAAAAACTGATAGAGTCATTGTCATTTCAACAGCAAATGGACTCAAATTTCCTGATTTCAAAGTTGCATACCATAATTTTGTTCCCAATGAACCTGCCCCACAATATTATAACGCCCCAATTGAATTAGAAGCTAACTATGACAGTGTACTCAAGCAAATTGACAAACAATTGGGTGTATAAAAATTTGGTAATAATATTGAAATTGTGCTATAATCCAACGTAAACGATTAATAATAGGAGTTAATGCATGTCAGATCAGTTTCAACCCAAACCTGAACATAAGTTTACTTTTGGGTTGTGGACCGTGGGAAACCCAGGACGCGATCCATTTGGAGACGTTGTTAGACCCACATTGAAACCTACTTATAGTGTCCAAAAATTGAGCGAATTGGGGGCGTATGGTGTTAACCTACACGATAACGACTTAGTTCCATTTGATGCTACGGCAACTGAACGCGATCAAATTGTCAGTGATTTCAAGCAAGCACTTGATGATCACGGTATGAAAGTACCGATGGCAACTACCAACCTTTTTTATCATCCGATCTTTAAAGATGGTGCTTTTACCTCAAATGACCCAAAGGTGAGAGCATTTGCTATTCAGAAGACATTAAACGCCATTGATCTCGGTGTTGAACTGGGGGCAACTGTGTATGTGTTCTGGGGTGGTCGCGAAGGAGCAGAGGTAGATGCCGCTAAACACGGTCCTGATACAATCAAATGGAACAGAGAGGCGATGAACTTCTTTACACATTATGTCAAAGATCAGGGGTATGATCTCAAATTTGCTTTAGAAGCCAAGCCAAATGAACCACGCGGGGACATTTACCTACCCACAACCGGACACATGCTTCATTTCATTGAAACGCTTGACCATCCTGAAATGGTTGGTGTTAATCCCGAATTTGCACATGAAACTATGGCAGGATTGAGTTTTATTCACGGTGTTGCACAAGCTTATGAAGCAGGTAAGTTATTTCACATCGACCTCAATGACCAAAAAATGAGCAGATTCGATCAGGATTTACGCTTCGGTTCAGAAAATATCAAAAGTGCGTTCTTCCTTGTTAAATTCCTTGAAGATGTAAACTGGGATGGTAACAGACACTTTGATGCACACGCGTACCGAACCGAAGATGAACAAGGTGTTTGGGATTTCGCAGCAGGATGTATGCGTAGCTATCTCATATTGAAAGAAAAAGCACTGCAATTCAATGAAGATGCAGAAATACAGGGAATTCTGGCTGAACTCCGAGCACGAGATCCTGAACTTGAATCACTCATGGCAAATTACAGTTCTGAAAATTCAGAAAAAATAAGGAAAGTTGATTTCAAACCTGAGGCAATCGCACAAAAAGGACTGGGATACGAAAAGTTAGATCAACTCACATTTGAGATTCTAACAGGAGTCAGATAACATTAGTTGAGGGCGGCGACTACCTTATGTTGCTTGTGTATTGTTTATGAGTACACTTTTAATTGCTATATTGAGTTTTGTGGGTTTTATTGTCGCCTACAATACTTACGGTAAGTGGTTAGCAAGGAAGATATTTGGATTAGATCCGGGAGCAAAAGTACCGAGTCAAGAACTAAAAGATGATGTTGATTATGTCCCAACAAAAAAAGAGATTATCTTTGGCCATCACTTTACAAGCATTGCTGGCACTGGTCCAATAGTTGGTCCCGCCATTGCAGTTTTTTGGGGATGGCTGCCTGCTCTGTTATGGGTGGTTCTCGGCTCAGTTTTCATCGGTGCTGTCCACGATTTTGGTGCATTGGTTGTTTCCCTCAGAAACAGAGGACAGAGTGTCGGTGAAGTTGCCGGTAGAATGATTGGTCCCCGCGCGAAATTGCTTTTCCTATTTGTTCTCTTCATGGGGTTGACCATTGTCCTCGCTATCTTTGGATTAGTGATTGCCCTAATCTTTTCATATTATCCTGAGTCTGTCTTATCTGTCTGGGTGGAAATTCCACTTGCAGTCGCTATCGGTGTTTGGATTCATCGCCGTGGTGGTAATATCCTTATACCGTCAATCATTGCACTCGGTGTCATGTATATTGCCATGGCAGTCGGTGCTTATTTTCTGCCTATTGATCTATCAAAATGGTTTGGAATCCCCCTACTTGGTGAAACATACATCAACGTGGTTGTGATCTGGACGTTAGTACTTTTTGTCTACTGTTTCATTGCATCTGTCCTTCCCGTATGGACCCTCTTGCAACCCCGTGATTTCATCAACAGCCATGAATTGGTGTTAGCACTGGTTCTGTTAGTGCTTGGGCTTGCAGTCGCTGGATTTACGGGTAAGGCAGACCTATTTGCCTCTGCACCTGCAATTGCAAAGGACATTCCACCGGATGCACCTCCGATTTGGCCCTTCCTTTTCATTACGATTGCGTGCGGTGCAGTCAGCGGGTTCCACTGCATGGTCAGTTCTGGTACTTCAAGCAAACAGGTTGCCTCTGAAGGGGATGCACAATACGTAGGATACGGTGCAATGTTGCTTGAAGGTGGACTTGCCGTTGTTGTGATAATTGCATGTTGTGCTGGAATTGGCATGGGGATATTCAACCGTACAACTGACACTGCAAGTGCAGGAGGTTACACTTTTCAAGCTGTACTCAAGGAGGGCAGCACACAACCTATTGCGAATCAAGAGGCTTGGAGAACCAGATATGCAACAGGTGAAAGTGTGAATAATCCAGACGGTACTACTACTACTACTACTACTACTACTACTACTACTACTACTACTACTACTACTACTACTACTACTACTACTACAATAATCGGGGGTGGCTGGGCAAGTCACAAACTCAGAGAGAAAGTTAGTGCCTTTGTTGATGGCGGAGGAAATTTTCTTGCATCACTGGGTATTCCACTCAAAATGGGGATTGCAATCATGGCAGTACTGGTCGCGAGTTTTGCTGCAACAACGCTGGACACAGCAACACGATTGCAACGGTACGTCATTTATGAACTCGCGCAAACTGTTAACTTCAAACCATTGACAAATCGTTATATTGCAACTGGTTTTGCCCTGATACTTGCCGCAGCCGTGGCTTTGTTTCAGGGACCGAGTGGTCCTGGTAGTGGTGGAATGACGTTATGGCCCCTCTTCGGTGCAACAAATCAACTCTTAGCAGGATTAGCGTTTATGGTCATTGTGTTCTATCTTGTCCGCCGTAACAAACCAATCTGGTTTGCTTTCCTGCCTATGGTGGTGATGCTGCTGATGCCCGCTTGGGCAATGTTACATCAAATGTTCAACCCGGATACCGGTTGGTTGTTTGAAGGGAAGTATCTTCTCTTCGGTTTCGGTGTCGTCATTGAAGCATTGCAGGTTTGGATGATCGCAGAAGGAGTCATTGCATGGCAAAATGCCCGCGGCAATTATCCCGAATTACCGCCTTTACAAACTGCTGTTTCAGAAAGCAGTACTTAATTTGTTTGCACCATCGTAATAAAATAATTGTTGGCAATTGTGTTATTCTTGCATGTTATAATTTAATCGGTTGGAGGAATGCATGAAAAAACAGATAACAGATGAACAGTGGGAACATTTCTCGGAATACGGTTATGTTCGTATCGGTCAGGTAGCAACTGATGACGAATTAGCGGCGTTACAACAACGCATGGACGACATCATGCTCGGAAAAGCCCCCATAGATTACAGCAAAATCATGATGCAGCTGGATAGAGCACCAGGAACAAATGCACCCGGACCTCAATCATCTGGACATAAAGGAGCTACTTTACTCTATAGAAAAATTCAGAATCTTGAATTGGATCCATACTTCTTAAAATATCTTCAAAATCCTACCTTCAAGGAAGTCTGTGCAAACATCTATGGAGAAAATGTGCCTATTCTATGTTTCCGCGCAATGTTTATGAACAAACCCGCTGGCGAAGGTACATATCTTGTCTGGCATCAGGATAGATGGACAGACCTTGACCGTGATCCCCAAATAACGATCTATACAGCATTAGATCCCGCAACAATTGCCAATGGGTGTGTACATATTATCCCAGGCTCACATAGTAAACTCATTAACCCGTCCCACGGTTCAGGGTTCCTCAATCAGGAACAAATTGACGACATAGTTGCAAATTCTAGGCCACTCCCACTGGAATTGAAAGCAGGCGAAGTGGTCCTACTACACAATTGGATGTTGCACAGTTCTGGTACAAATCAAACAGATATACCGAGAAGGGCGTTCAGTGTCTGCTACATGCACGGAGATACAAAATCACATCGTGGTTCTACCTTTAGACGCGTATTCGGAGAAGGTGCGTTGACAGTTGAAGATTTAGCAAAAACTGCTTAAGATTGATATTGACCATATTTTTTGAAAAAATGAATTAGGAGTTTAGAATGTCAAAAATTCGACTCGCCATGATTGGATGTGGCGGTAACTCTTCGGGACATGCTCGGAGAATGAACGGAAATCCTGATGTGCAAATCGTTGGCACATGTGATGTTAATACCGATATAGCGAACAACTATATTGATCGAAATCTACCAGACCTTACCCCGCGTCCGAAGGCTTTTGATGATATAGTAAAAATGCTTGCAGATGTAAAACCGGATGCAGTCGTAATCTCTACGCCACACACATTACACTTTGAACAAGGGATGCAAGCTCTTGATGCAGGATGCCACGTCTTGATGGAAAAACCGATGGTTACCTCCTCAGAGGATGCGTATAAACTTGCTGAAAAGGTTGAACAAACAGGACGCATTCTAACAATCGGTTACAATACACCATGCTCTGCGAATTTCCATTATATACGTGAAATTGTCCGAAACAAAGAATTCGGCAAATTGGAGTTGGTCGTAGGTTACATTACCCAAAACTGGAAACGTGGTACCACCGGCAAATGGCGACAGAAACTTGCACTCTCTGGCGGGGGACAGGCTTACGATAGTGGTGCACACCTCTTAAACAGTCTCTGTTGGACAGTTGAAGCAAAAGTTGAAGAAGTTTATGCATATACAGACAATATGGACACCGAAGTAGATATTAATTCATCCATTAACATCAAATTTGAAAGCGGTGTACTTGCATCAATGGTAATCAGTGGGAACTGTTCAAGTCCTGGCGGCACACACATGGCACTTATCTTTGACAACGGTAGGATTGAAGTTGATGGATGGGGTGGCGGTTGGATAAGAGTATGGAAAGGGGGAGAAGCGTTAAATCCGCCTCCAATAACTCCTGAGATGTCAGCGGGGAATCCAGATACCAATTTCATTGACGCTATCTTAGGAAGAGCAGAACCGCGCACGAATCCATTGAACGGCATAATTCAATCCGAACTGATGGACCTGATATACGAATCTGCTGAAACCAAGATACCTGCGCGA
Organism: Candidatus Poribacteria bacterium; assembly: GCA_012270795.1. GTDB lineage: Bacteria > Poribacteria > WGA-4E > WGA-4E > WGA-3G > MSPOR6. The sequence continues at coordinate 74,645 of JAAXHO010000107.1, read as the reverse complement.
CCTAAGCGGTGAAAATGATATACCTCAATACATAACTACTCCTATTCTCTTTAGGATTATCACATGTCAGTAAATCTTAATCATGATGCAGAAGACTTCTTAGAGGACCACGACTTTAGGTCTGGATACATAAGTATTATCGGCGCACCTAATGTTGGGAAATCCACACTACTAAACACCATTTTAGGCCAAAAGTTAGCGATTGTCACACCAAAACCGCAAACAACACGAAACCAGATTCGCGGAATACTAACAACTGACAACCATCAGATGATTTTTATCGACACACCAGGACTAATGGACCCAAAGTATCGCCTACAATCAGAAATGGTTCGAACTGCTTACGGTGCTTTACGGGACGCAGATGTTGTACTATTCGTAATAGATGCCGCAAGACAAAATGAAAAGATTGAAGAAAAAATCCTAGAGCGACTATGCAGGGTAAAAAACACCAGAAAAGTTCTTATTCTTAATAAGGTAGACCTAATAGATAAACGAAAACTACTGCCTATTATTGAAAGCTACAGTGAAAAATTAGAATTTGACAATATCATACCCATCTCAGCAAAGACAGGTGACGGTGTGCCAGAACTTCTCAATCAGATAAAATCTTTTCTACCACCCGGACCGCAATACTTTCCAGATGACCAGCTGAGCGACTTACCGGAACGTTTCTTCATCTCAGAAACAGTCAGAGAAAAAATTATGTTGATTACACAACAGGAAGTTCCCTATGCATCAGCTGTGGTCATAGAAGAATTTGAAAGAAAACAACGAGGTAAAGCAGAAGATATAATTTATATACGAGCTATAGTTTATGCTGAAAAGCAGACACAAAAACAGATTATTATTGGAAAAGGTGGAAAGTTAATTAAACGTGTCGGGGAATTGGCACGTCTTGAAATTGAAAAATTCCTGGACTCACCTGTCTATTTGGAATTGTATGTGACAGTAAAAGAAAATTGGCGGAGAGATGTACGAAAACTAAAAGAATTAGGTGGATTCTTAGATTTATAGATACGACAAAAAATTACTGACAACAATTATATATAGGGGTAAAAAACCAATGGCAGAAGCGTCAATTGAAATTTACGGCGCAAGAGAACATAATCTAAATAATATTGATGTGAGACTCCCTAAAGATAAACTCATCGTCTTCACAGGGGTAAGTGGTTCTGGTAAATCATCACTCGCAATTGATACACTATATGCAGAAGGTCAAAGACGTTACATTGAATCACTTTCTGCGTATGCAAGACAGTTCTTAGGACAACTCGGTAAAGCTGAGGTAGACAAAATTATAGGGTTGTCCCCATCCATCGCAATTGATCAAGGATCAACTGGTCATAATCCACGTTCAACGGTTGCAACCGTAACCGAAATCTACGATTACTTTCGTGTACTCTTTGCACGTGCAGGCGAATTCCACTGTCTTGAATGCGGACAACCGGTGGGTTCACAAACAATTGCAGATATCGTCTCAAGCATTATGAATCTACCTCAGCGTACACGTATAATGATCTTAGCTCCAATCGTCAGAGGCAGACGCGGTGAGTATAGAAAAGAGTTATCAGACGCTCGGAAAATGGGATTCATTCGCGCACGCATTGACGGAGAAGTCCATGAAATTAGTTCAAACATCGCACTCAATCCAAATCAACGACACAACATTGATCTTGTGGTTGATAGAATCATTATTAAAGACGATGTTCAAAGCCGTGTTGCTGAAGCCGTTGAAACTGCGCTCAACTTAGGAGATGATACCCTCATCGTCAATATCGTTTCCTCAGATAATCCTTCTTCAAGAAAAAAATCATCAAGTGAAGACCTACTGTTTAGTCGGCAGTATTCCTGCACAAAATGTCAAATAAGTTATAACGTCCCTGAGCCCCGTCATTTTTCTTACAACAGTCCTTACGGTATGTGTGAGCAGTGCCGAGGTTTAGGTGTACAAATGGCAATCTCACCGAAGTTGATAGTTGTTGATGAAAACTTACCAATCGTAAAAGGTGCTTTACTATTATGGGAAAAACCGAATTTAGACCAGAAGATGATTTTACAAACATTAGCTGCACACCTCGGTTTTAAACAAAACACCCCATGGAAAGATCTTACACACGAACAACAACATGCAATTTTGTATGGTACGGGTGAGACAATTCTAACTTTTCGTCAACCATCAGTGAATAAAAGACGACGTGGAAGAAGAATGAAAGGCAGATTTCAAGGACTGATCCCAGCTCATGAACAGCAATACTTCTGGTTGGATGTAAATGAAGATGGTGGTGGAAATCCTCATTTGCCAGATTACTTTGTAAAGATGCCGTGTAGAGAATGTGACGGAACTCGCTTGAATGATAGGGTTAAAGCGGTGACGATAGCAGGTGTTAACATAACAGAAATACTTGATATGTCTATTAAGGATGCTGCTGCTTTCTTTAATTCCCTTGAACTCCCTGAAAAACAGGCTTTCATCGCTTCAGAACTCTTGAAAGAAATTCGTTCACGACTCGGTTTTCTACTGGATGTGGGTTTGGGATATCTAACACTGTCCCGTTCCGCACCAACCTTGTCCGGTGGAGAAGCACAACGGATACGGCTTGCAAGTCAAGTCGGTGCAGGCCTACGGGATGTGACTTATGTCCTTGATGAACCCAGCATCGGTTTACACCCACGTGACCACGCAGGATTACTAAAAACCCTAATGAATCTGCGGAATCAAGGCAATACCGTTATTGTCGTTGAGCATGACGAAGCAACAATGTTGGTAGCAGATTGGATTGTGGATTTCGGGCCCGGCGCAGGAATAAGAGGTGGAGAAATTACCGGCATGGGAACACCCGACCAAATCATAAATGACAACGACTCACTTACCGCACAATATCTTAGGGGTGATAAAGAGATTATCCATCCCGATTCACGAAGATCAACAGGCGATAAATGGGTGCAAATCTGCAACGCACGACAGAACAACCTAAAAGAAATTAGTCCTAAAATTCCGCTCGGAACGTTATGCTGTGTAACAGGTGTAAGTGGGTCTGGGAAAAGTTCTCTCATACATGACATACTTTACTGTGCACTCGCAAGAGACCTGATGAGAGCAAAAACTGTACCCGGAGACTACGACTCAATTCAAGGTATTATTGAAGAAGAACTTGTTCCCGTTTCTGATGTCGTTGATAAAATTATCAACATTGACATGGCACCAATCGGACGGACACCACGTTCAAATCCTGCTACATATACAAAGGTGTTTGACGCAATACGAGCTTTTTACACAAACCTACCTGATGCAAAACTCCGTGGATACAAACCCGGTCGGTTTAGCTTCAATGTACCCGGTGGACGATGTGAAGCATGCTCAGGGAACGGTGCCAAAAAAATAGATATGGGGATACTTGCTGATGTATGGGTGGAGTGTGATGTCTGCAGTGGAAAAAGATATAACAATGAAACACTTACTATCAAATATAAAGGGAAAAACATTTCTGATGTCTTACAAATGGATATTGCGACTGCGCTTGAACATTTCGCAGACCTACCCAAAATTGCAAGAGGGTTACAACTGCTTCACGATGTAGGTTTGGATTACATTAAACTTGGACAACCCGCACCAACGCTATCCGGTGGCGAAGCACAACGAATTAAACTCTCTAAGGAACTTTCAAAACGAAGTACTGGTAAGACCCTTTATATCCTTGATGAACCTACAACAGGCTTACACTTTGATGATGTCAATAAGTTGTTGTCTATTCTACACAGACTCGTTGATGAAGGGAACACAGTCGTTGTGGTTGAACACAATCTTGAAGTTATTAATTCCGCAGACTATCTGATTGATTTAGGACCAGAAGGGGGCATAGCTGGTGGAGAAATTGTAGCTGGCGGCACCCCCGAAGAAGTTATGGATATACCTGAGTCATATACAGGGCAAGCTCTTCGTGGAGAATTCGATCTATGGAAAGACATGGATAAACAACAGACTACTTCTGATAATGGCGGATTACCAAAATCCTTCCTAGAGGAAACTATCTCCAATAACCCTAAGACTATTTCTGTGCAAGGAGCAGAAGAAAACAACCTAAAAAGTATTGACATTGACATACCCCACCAAAGACTAACCGCATTAACTGGAGTAAGTGGTTCAGGTAAAACATCACTCGCACTTGATACGATCTACGCTGAAGGACAACGCAGATATATTGAGACACTTAGCACTTATGCACGTCAATTTATCGGAACGATGGAGAAACCGAAGGTTTCAAAAATTAATGGACTGTCACCAGCAATAGCAATCACACACTCAAGCCCAAGTCAAAACCCACGTTCCACAGTCGCAACAATAACCGAAATACATGACGGTCTTCGGACGCTTTATGCACGATGGGGACAACCGCACTGCCCAGATTGCAAAGTAGAAGTCCGCCCCCAAACCGCACAACAAATTGTTGAAAACATCTTGAACCTCATGAAGGATAAACGTGTAGATGTGATGGCACCACTTACAAACTTTAAATCTTTTGAAGGTAATGCTGAAGTCTTGATAGGTGCAGAACGTACCCCCGGCCTAAAAGGTAAAGAAGATTACGCAGACGCTTTTCGTAGATTGCAAAAAACAGGTTTCGCAAGGGTACAAATTGATGGCGAGATCTACAGACTTGATGAAACGCCAGCAATCCATAAACGCCGGAGGCATGAAGTTTTTCTCGTAATTGATCGCATACAACTCAATGATGATGAAAAAAGCAGACTTACAGAAGCAGTAGAATTAGCACTCATCGAAAGTGAGGGGTTTGTCATTTTTGAAGAAAAGATTGATGATGATAAACCTAATAGAGTCTTCTACAGTGAACATGCAATGTGTTCAAACTGTGGTCGAAATTTCTTGCAACTTACACCCAGACATTTCTCCTTTAATAATAGGTTAGGGGCATGCAGTTCTTGTGATGGTATCGGAAGATCCCCTATAGATCAACAGCAAATCTGTGAAGAATGCAATGGCACACGTTTAGATGAATTTCCACGCAACGTCCAATTCTCTAATAAGACAATTGCCGAACTCATGGCGATTTCAATATCTGAGACAATTAAGTTTTTTGATGTACGGATTGATACAATTGAAAAACATCTCACCACAGCCGCAGGGGCAAAGGAAGCAAAAGCCGCAAGGGAACAGGTCAAAGATGTGTCTATATCAAGAGCAACACATCCAACACTTCACTCCCATACTTCACCCGAATTTGAAGCACAACTGCTACGTCAATTACAAGTGCGTCTCAAGTTCCTTGAAAATATCGGCCTCGGATACCTCGGATTAGACCGACCCGCACCAACACTTTCTGGAGGAGAAATCCGAAGAATTCGACTCGCAAGTCAACTCGGAACAGGGCTCACTGGTGTAACATATATCCTTGACGAACCCAGTATCGGATTACACCCTCGCGACCAAGAACAACTGATCCTTGCAATGAAGGATTTACGCGATATAGGGAATAGCGTCTTGGTCGTAGAACACGATAAGGATACAATTCTATCCGCAGACCACATCATTGATTTCGGTCCAAAAGCAGGTAAACAGGGTGGTGAAATTATTGCTACAGGAACACCTGACTCCTTTACCAATTCACAACCTATTCCAATTCACAATCCTAAAAATACAAAAAGCAACGATAACTCGGATAAGACAAAAATAAAAGCAACTGAAAAAGGATTGACTCAAGCTTATCTTTCTAATGAAATGCAAATACCCGTTCCTGCAGTCCGACGTAAAGGATCCGGAAAATGGCTGAAATTATTTGGCGCGAAAACAAACAACCTAAAGGACATTGACATAGAAATCCCCTATGGAACTCTCACTTGCGTTACTGGTGTTTCAGGATGTGGCAAAAGCTCACTGATTGAAGGCACACTCCGACCTGCTTTAGAAACAAAACGATCCATAAGACAAGGAAACCAAAGTTCAGGCAATACTTATGGCACTCCTCTATACGATAAAATCCAAGGCACAACTCCAATTGAACGAATGATACATATAGATCAAAAACCAATCGGAGAAACACCCCGTTCCAATCCAGCAACTTATACCGAACTGTTTACCAAAATCCGTGAAATGTTCGCAGAATTACCGGATGCAAAACGTAGAGGTTTCAATAGAGGAAGATTTAGTTTCAATCTCTCTTATGGACAGTGTGAAGTATGTGACGGACACCGTTACAACCGGGTAGAAATGCACTTTTTACCAGATGTGTGGATACCATGTGAAAACTGCAACAGCACAGGTTATAACGCTGAAACGCTTGAGGTGCGCTACAAAGGTAAAAACATTGCAGAAGTCCTACAGATGACGGTTCAAGAAGCACTTGAACTATTTGGTAACGTTGCTCGTATCAAACGCCCACTACAGACATTAGCAGATGTCGGTTTGGATTATATCCAATTAGGTCAGGCAGCCACTACACTCTCAGGGGGAGAAGCACAACGCGTCAAACTTGCAAAAGAATTGGCACGCCGACAAACAGGCACCACGCTTTATATCATGGATGAACCCACGACCGGATTGCACTTTGATGATGTCCAAAAACTGCTCAACGTACTCAACAAACTTGTTGATGCAGGAAATACGATTGTTGCCATAGAACATAATTTGGATGTTATAAAATCTGCTGACTGGGTGCTCGACTTAGGCCCAGAAGGTAGCGATGCTGGTGGTTACATTGTTGCGATGGGGACTCCCGAAGAAGTTGCCAAGATCAAAGAATCTCACACCGCACGTTTTCTACGTGAGATATTGTAGAATTTAGTACAGGTCGGTTTTTGCTTGTGAGATTTCCAACCTTAACAACGAAAAAACTGATTGTCTATATTTTGTCTATTTCTATTTGTTGATTTTCTTTTTCAATTGCATTATAATTTTAAACACTTACAAGATGAATAAGAAACAAAGCTGAATATGATTCATATTAAAGAAGAACTTTGCGTCTATTGTGGGGCATGCGTTGCAGTCTGTCCTGTGAATATTATCGATTTGGTTGATACCTACCTGAAAATAGATCAACCCAAGTGCATTGATTGCATGAAATGTGTCAAGGGATGCCCAATTGGTGTCCTCTCTATGGAACGAAACGGAAAAATTTACTCTTTCGATTATCCCGATAGAGGACTTTTCTGATTACGGAAACTGCACAGAGGTATGAATGCTACACTCAGAATATGATGTCATTGTCGTTGGGGCTGGTCCTGGCGGTTCCATCGCAGCAAAAGTCGCTGCTGAAAATGGATTACGAGTTCTCCTGTTAGAAAAACGGCAAGAAATCGGGACACCCGTCCGCTGAGCGGAGGCAATCGGTACAGAGGCTCTGTGCGAATTTATTCAACCTGACGCAACTTGGGTGTCCCACGACATACATGGGGCACGTTTTTTTCGCCAAATGAAACTAACGTTACATTTCATCATCCAAGGATAGCCTACATCCTTGAACGCAAGGTGTTTGATAGAGCTATTGCAGAAATGGCAGCTACCGCAGGAGCTGAAGTAATGGTTAAAGCCCGCGCCACAGGTGTCACTACTTCTGATAACGAGGCTGTGAACGGTGTCGTGTTCCGACATTCAGGGCGCGACTACACCTGTAAAACGAAGGTAGTTATTGCAGCTGATGGCGTTGAATCTCAAGTTGCACGATGGGCAGGTATTGATACCACCCACCAACTGCGCGATGTGGGGATATGCGCACAATATCTTATTTCAAATATGAAAATTGGAACTGACTACTGTGACTTCTACTTCGGACGCGAGGTCGCACCGCGGGGTTATGTCTGGGTATTTCCAAAAGGCGATGATATTGCCAATGTTGGAGTCGGTATTGGTGGTGCCATTTCTGGCAAAGGTGGCAAACTCGCGATTGATTATCTGAACGAGTTTGTCAAACGGAAGTTTCCAAAGGGTAAAATTTTAGGATTGGTCTGTGGGGCAGTTCCAGTTGCGGAAAGTTTGCCGAAACTTGTCGGGGATGGTATCTTAATTGTAGGCGATGCTGCACATCACAGCGATCCGATGTCTGGTGGGGGAATCGCTAACGCAATGTATTCAGGGAAATTCGCTGCCGAAGCCGCAGTTGAGGGCATTCGCAACGGCGATGTCTCCGAAACAGTATTAGCAGCATATACAAAACGTTGGAATAACAAATTCGGTAAGCATTTAAAAAATATTTGTCGCATAAGAAATTGTATTATCAAATTTAGTGACGAAACTCTTGATAAGTATACAGAAACACTCGCTAAAATCCCCTGTGAGCAGATAACAATGGCTAAGATTTTTCAAACACTATTAAGACATCAACCTCGTTTGCTGCTTGAACTCCGCCATCTCATTACAGCAGGGTGGGTTTAACAACTTGCAAACAGCATAAAGGTTAATATACTCCAACCTTTCCAATTTCATTATACCTTGATCTTACCTCCAAATTTACACTTGACAAATCCTTCAATACATGGAATTATAATACTATATCTATCTGAAAACATAGTATACACATGCAAATCCCAAACTACTATCAAATCTTAGAGATAAATCGTGATGCTACTACAACCGAAATAAAAAGCGCGTTCAGAAAACTTGCAAAACGATACCATCCCGATAAACAAGACATCAGCAATAACTCCGATGATGTAGCAAATGCTGAACAGAAGTTCAAGCAGGTTTGCAATGCCTATGATGTCCTACAGGACGAAAAACGCAAAGCTGACTATGACCGAATACTACAGAACCTTGAACGTCAGCAGCAATCATACCGTTCATATTATGACAGACTCAATAAACTGAATCAAGATTATTCAAAATTAGAATTGTTATTCCAAGCACTCCTACACCAGAACTACGAAACAGGAATATCTATGTATGAGCAACTATGTAGCAGATGTGAACAAAACGGAAAAAAATGGTGTATAGACGATTTCTTCAACTACGAAGATAGTAGAGATTGCGAATTTCTTATTGCAGAAGCATACCAAAATCTTGCATTCACAAACAGAAATGGTTCTGATTCAGAACGACATCGCAAAATAGAATTAGCAATGCAAATATACGAATCTTTGTTGTCCGCAGAAGGACGCCGCCCCTGTTTCAAGCACTTCATAAAAGAGGTAAAAGATAGACTCAAGAAAATCTATCTATACTGTTTTAGTGTTGAAGGATACCAGCAGACATCACAAATTCCGTTATCAAAGATAAGCGCATTAGAACTTCCCAAAAGAGAAACTGCATGGATGTATAAAAAGATTGCTGAATTCTATGTTGAAATCAATTTGTTCCCAGAAGCACGTAAAGTTTTGCTGATGGCGTTTGAACTACAACCTAAACTTGTTGGTGCAAAAAAGATTTGCAGAACTTTGAACATGACAAACCTGCAAACAATGTCTTAAGCTAAAGGTCATTTGGTTGAATAGGAAGCACAGGAGAAGAAAATTGACAGGAGAAATAATAAAGTCGATGCTACCGTTTATTGTAATCCTTGTTATCGAATCTGCAATTTGGATGTATGCACACCGTAAAGGCCATAGAGGGTTTTGTCCCAATTGTGGACAGCGACAAACGGGATGGTCAACACAGTGTCCAAGATGCGGTGTTGTTTTCAAGGAGTGGAAAGAATAGAAATTACAGGACTTACACATTCCCCCTTGATAAGGGGGGTTAGGGGGGTTAAAAAGTCGTTATTTCAGTGATTTAACCCTCTAAATCCCCTTTTCAGAGGGACTTTAAGAGGAAACTCCAATGCCAAAAGAAGTACGTTGGGAACGCATGTTCCCTGATGAATTAGAAGCTGCCTTTGCGACATGTCCAAGCGTTTATTTTACTTATGGATTGTGTGAACCACACGGACCCCAAAACACAGTCGGGCTGGATGCACTCAAGGCACACGCAATTGCGTGTCGTGCAGCACAAACACACGGCGGCATTGTCGCGCCGCCAGACTATTGGCACATCCATGAACACGGGATGTATGCGAACTGGGCACAACAGAATGTCGGAGAAGTACGGAGTTGGATGACAGCTATGCCCGCATGGCAGCATTTCAAAAATGTGTGTTATCATGTCCGTGCTGCGGATGCGCTCGGATTTCACGCTGCCATCTTCCTCACAGGGCACTATGGACCAAATTGGGAAGACCTAAAAACATTGCTGGAGTTAATTCAACCGCACTTTGCGATGCGTTTGTATGGACTACCAGATTTTGAGGCAAATCATATCGGTTTCAGTAAACAAGGTGATGGTGCAGACCACGCGGGTAGAGTTGAAACTTCGTTATTATGGGCGTTAGAACCGGACTGCGTCGACATGTCTCGGATGCCAGCAAAAGAGGCACCCGGACCACACTTCGCAATGGGATCAAATGCTTATGATTCGGACAGACGCATCGGTGAGCGCATGGTCAATGATGAAGTCACTTGGCTAGGTAACAAGATGCAGGAATTACTTGATGCATACGCACAACAGAATATCACTGAACGCCAACCCGTAACCTTTGAAGAACTTGAAAGTATTTGGACAGAACATGTAACCCCTGCTTTGAAATCCTTTAAGACCATGCAAAATGCAGGTGAACCGCCACCCGAAGATTCACAATGGTTTCGTCAATGGAAAATTCCTGACATTTCATAAGGGTGATCCGCAGTTAGCAAGAAGTTGATGTATCGGAGACAGTAACAATGAAACCGCACATTCAAACTATTTTTCTCGCAGCTTCTATCTGGATAATGCTGTGGTATTCAACAGCGAATGCTGCCTCCGAAACCAACGATACGTCTAATATCAAGCATCATTATTACAGTGACCCAAATGATCCTGAAGGACAAATATATCACCGACTTCTACAGATCCCTGCCCCCAAAGAACTCTTTTACGATACGCGGATGAAAGCAACAGCTAACATTGATGACACACCAGAAGATGAGACAGTTGTTCTTATCATCGTTGATACAAGAAAACATATTTTCACAGGAAACTGGACTCAAGCTTATCTTCTCATTACTGAAAACCAACCAAATCAGATAAAGAAAAAAGACTTATTCAAACTTTATGATACTGGTAAGCATGAATTAGATATCCCCGCAAAAACTGTTGAATTCACGATCCACCATTTGCTTTTATGAAACAACAGAGAGGTTATTTTCGGTCTCCACATCATGCCTCCTTCCGACTCGTTGATTTAACGGGTGATGGAAACTTAGACATCTGGGTCGAATTCAGCAATGTAGTTTTCGTAATTTCCTTTCAGAATGATGAGTTCAAGGTGCTCTTCAGCAGTTATAAAAATAATTTCTACTTAGCAAGACCAGCAGTAGACAGATACATGCATACTGAATTCCTCGACCTGGATAAAGACGGTATATATGAAATAAAAATTCCATGCAAAGTACCATCCATATTTACTCGGGGATGGATTAATCTCTACGAATGGGATGGTACTGATTTTATTTTGAATAACTCAAAATATTATTCTGTCAATGACGAATTTCTCAGTGATTGGCTGAGAACATACAATCATTATCGAACGACTAAAGAAGAAAGATTTAATGATCTTTTTGAGACATGTAATTTCTACATAGGGTTGATGTACTACTATCGTGATAACATTCCATCAGCACAAAAGCATCTACAATGGATCATTGCAAACTCAAAGAAGGACGAATACATTCAGACAGCAAAATCTATTTTGAAAAAAGCCCAAAAAGACAAAAAAGGGATCGATTGACATCACAATATCTAAAAAGTGTTCTAAGTACCACTAACTGCAGGCGAGTTGAAACGGAGACAAAATCTTGAAAAAATATATCAACACGTTTTCACTGTTTTCTGTTCTATTTGTGCTTTTTACTTTACATGTGACCGCAGAGATCGCTAAGACATCAACCGATGGTGTTGTGTATCAATGGCTTTTTTATGATGAGAAGAAGCAATACCAAAGGTTTTTGCCTTCCCCTGTGCCCGAAGAACTCAATTACCACACTCGAATAACTTCCATGGCAAATATTGATGATACACCAAATAAAGAGACGATTGTCCTAATAATTGTAGAACCAAAAACGCCTCAAGATATCAATAGTCGTTCATACTTTGATAACACAATACAAGCATATCTCCTCATTGCAGATCATGATTTTTGGAATCCTAAGAAAATTGAACTATTCAAAATTTTTGATACGGGAACGCATCCCTTGAAGGTGCCAGCAGCAAAAACCCTAAAACTTCATAACCACGCATCTGTCTTCTCAGAAAAACAGAAAAACCCTAAAACTAATAAAGTTTTTTTTAGACTCTTAGATATAACTGGAGATGGCAAATTAGACTTGTGGGTTGAATGTGATTATGGTGTCGCACTCATTTCTTTCCAGAACGGCGAATTCAGGGAAGTCTTGAGCAGCTACAAAATAGACAGGCAGAAACTTGACGATGCAATTAAAATAGAAAAATATTGGTACAGAGCTCCTATGGAACCTGAGAGTGAGATGTATCAACGTTATTTAGCGGCACCCCCACCAAAGTCACCCCACTATAATCTCTATTATAATTCGCAAAGTAAAGCCATCGCAAATGTAGACAACACACCAGAAAAAGAAACCGTTGTTCTATTGGCTGCTGAAACTGGTGTGGATGGACCCGGCGATGAATGGGTCCAAGCGTTCATCCTTATTACGGATTCAAAGTCAGAAATACCAAAGAAAATAGATTTATTCAAACTTTTTGATGCTGAAACGCATAAATTTGATGTGCCTGCAAAATCAATTGGAATGCAAAACTCTCCCTATGTAGTCAGGAAGCCTTGGAAAGGACAACCATGGGGTTACTACGCCCTTGGCTTTACACTGATTGATTTAACTGGAGATGGAATATTAGACATCTGGGTCGATTGCGCTTACGGTGCTGCTGTAATCTCATTTCAAAACGGTGAATTCAAAGAGGTATTTAGCTGCTTCTCATACTCTAAAGAAGAGGGACAGGAGTACGTTGATTTGGATAACGATGGCATATACGAAATCAGAATACCAGACACAATAACAGTCCAAGGAATTCCTGGTGCATCACGTCCAGAATGGATAAGCCTTTACGAATGGAACGGAACAAAGTTTGTTTTGAATAACAAAAGATTCTACGAAAACAATAATGAATTCTATAAGAAGCTGTTAACAAATTATCGCAGTGTAAAAAATGCACCTTATGAGCAAGGTCCACACGTATTTGAGCAATTCGAACTCTATTTAGGGTTAGTACACTATTATCGTGGCAAAACTCAAATGGCAAAATGGTATCTACAGCGGGTTGCTAAACAATCTAAGGATAAAGATTATGTTAAAGTGGCTGAATCTATCTTGAATGAACTCCCAAAGTAATACCATTTTGTAACAACCCAGTTTGCGTCCTTATGATACAACTGGAAGTTTATACTATTTATGTAGCAACCTGAGTTAAATACAAAAATATTCAAGATTAAATCAGAAAGGACATGGAATGGAAACTAACAATAAACAACTCTTAGCAGCATATCATAAAGACGGTTTCTTAACAGATATTCAAGTAGCAGATGAAGATGAAGCAACAAACTATCGTAATGAATATGATGCGTTAGAAGCAAAAGTTGGGGCAGAAAAATGCGAAATCGGACTCATTGATTGGCACTTTGACTATGAGTTTATTTGGAAAATATCCACGCACCCTAAAATCCTTGATGTCATTGAAGCACTTATCGGACCAGACATCATGCTGTTAGCCACCCACTTCTTTTGCAAATATGGACCACGTGAGAAATTCGTTGCATGGCATCAAGACGTTACCTATTGGGGACTGGAACCACCAGATGCAGTAACTGCCTGGTATGCCATAGATGACAGCGACACTGGAAACGGATGTATGCAAGTTATTCCCGGCAGCCACCATAAAGGCATTCAAGAACACGGCAAATCAGAACAGGAAGGTAATTTACTCAGCATCAATCAGGAAGTACCAGTCACTGAAGCAGAAGCAGATACTGCTGTTAACCTTGTTCTCAAAGCAGGTGAAATGTCGATCCATCACGGTATGATAATTCACGGCAGCTTACCGAATCATTCTACACGAAGGCGTTGCGGTTTAACAGTCCGATACATCCCACCATCAGTGAAACAAGCAGAAGATAATTCATTGAAACGCCCGTGGAAACCAATTCTCTTGCGTGGGGAAGATCAGTACCAGAATTTTAGCACCGTGCCAAATCCGTTCCCTTTTTCGTAGCATAACCTTTTAGGTTGTGCCGATTCATAAAAAATAAAAATGCAATCTTATATCTATGACGCAATCGTTATCGGAGCAGGTGGAATGGGAAGTGCCACTGCATATCACCTTGCCAAATCGGGTGCAGATGTACTCGTATTAGAGCAGTTTCAACGTGGACACAAATTCGGTAGTTCACATGGGGAAACCCGAATCATCCGCTTCTTCTACGATAAACTTTTCTACGCTGAACTTGTGAAAACTGCTTATGCCGAATGGCGCGATCTTGAATCAGCGTCGGGGAAACAACTACTGTTCATTACTGGAAGCGTCAATTTAGGTCCAAGCGGAAATCCTTACGTAATTTCAGTTAGGCAAAGTTTAGATGCTGCAGGTGTCGAATCGGAGTGGTGGGATGCGAAACAATTGACAGAACAGTTCCCACAATTCCGAGTGTCAAATGATATGGATATCCTCTGGCAGAAAGATACCGGTTTTCTTTATGCTTCCGAATGTGTTTCGACTCACCTGCAATTGGCTGAACAACATGGGGCAAAAATTCGAGAAGAAACCCAAGTAAACCATATTGATTGGGAAATGGATGTTCCAACAGTCTATGCTGGAGATAGTGAATTTTACGGTAAAAAAATTGTCGTAACAGCAGGAGCTTGGACAAACATACTACTTGCCGAAATTGATTTTCCGCTCAACGTTACAAGGCAACAGGTCTGTTACTACAAAAATGTGTCACCTCTTTTTCAACCCGATAGGTTTCTAATTTTTACAGAAACCACAAAGAATGGAGAATTTCTGTACGGTATGCCATATTTTGGAAAAAATGGATTAAAAGTCGCACGCCATGGGAAAGGGAATCGTGTACACCCTGATAGATGCAATCGGAAACCTGATACAGACTATATCAATCTAATGGATGCTTATGTATCTGAACGTATTCCACAACTTGGAAAATCCACACACGCTGAGGTTTGTCTATATACCGAAACACCTGACGAAGATTTTGTAATTGATAAACACCCCAATTGTCCGAATGTCCTAATTGCAGCTGGCTTTTCGGGGCACGGCTTTAAGTTTTGTTCACTTGTTGGATGTATCATGAGCGAGTTAGCACTAACCGGTGAATCAGCATTTGACATTAACCCATTTCGGATTGGTCGTCAAACTATTAAGAAGAGAATTCAAATTTTTCTGTAAGAGGACAAATATAATGATGCAAAAAAACAAGTTATTTCTAATTCTTAGTGGATGTGCTGCTTCTGTTGTTGGAATATTATATCTACACTTCTTCGGATTTGAAAAATCCCGCTTTCGTGTAGATGTTCCAAGTTATTCGGGACCGAGTTGGGAGAAACCAACAAAAGTCTTTGAAGCCGAGGTAATGAATATATTTCTCAGCTTGATAGACTGGATAATACTTATCGGGATAGTCATTATAGTGATCTTGATTGTTTTTAAAGTTGTTAAAGCTCTATTTGTTTCTCTGTTTCAGCGTAAAAAAACAACTTCAAAATAGACACATCACCAGAATTCGTAGAACAATAGATATATGAGACTACAGAATATTTTCCGGATCTCTGTTGCTGAAGCATAGGCATTCAATTGTCACAAAACATCATTGTTGGAGGGGTTTCTAACCCGATTTCTGCTGTTTTGTATCTCAAATCGGGGTTAGAAACCCATCCAACAACAAGGAAACCCGAAAATTGAATGTCTCTGGTTGCTGAAGACAAATATTTGACTTATTGCAAAGTATATGGTATACTAATTCTCATAGACTTGTCTATCAATTTGCCGGTGTAGCTCAGTGGTAGAGCGCACGACTCATAATCGTGTGGTCCGGAGTTCGACTCTCCGCACCGGTATTCTTCTTTGAAGGTCTACCCTCATGAACTCCCGTTTTGTGCAAAACCTCCATCACTTCATAAAAAAACATGCTATGATTGAGTATGGTGAGACCGTTCTCATTGCAGTTTCAGGTGGTGCTGATTCCATTGCACTACTATACGGACTGCATGCACTACAAACTCAACTAAGCTGCCAGCTCCACGTAGTTCATATTGATCACTGTCTCAGACCGGATTCTGCAGCAGATGCAGAATTTGTTCAGGAACAGGCAACGAAATTAGACTTACCTTTCTCTGGACATACCATTGATATTTCGCGGTTAAGCAAAGAATGGAAACTTTCTATTGAAACTGCAGCACGAAAAGCGCGATATGATTTCTATGAATCTGTCTGTTCAAATACAGGCGCGACCAAAGTAGCACTCGGACATCACAAAGACGACATCGCAGAAACTGTCTTGATGAATATCATCCGCGGCACAGGGAGTAGTGGTTTGAAGGGAATTGCTCCTATCAGAGACGGTAAGTATATTAGACCCCTTGCTACATACACACGAAAAGATATTGAAACATATCTCAAGTCAATTGACGTTGTTCCGAGAGAGGACCCAACGAATAAAGACAAACAATTTTTGCGAAACCGTATCCGACACAATTTAATTCCCATTCTTGAGCAAGAGTATAATCCAAATATGAAAAACGGATTATGTCGCACCGCAGAAATCTTAGGAAGTGAATCTTCATACCTTGATAAAATCGCTCAACAAGCCTATACAGAATGTGAACTAACAACTTCAGATACTGCTTCATTAATATTAGATCGACAAAAATTCCTACAATATCACATTGCATTGCAGAGACGAATTCTAAGACATGCTGTTTCTGATATTTTGGGAGAACTCAATGATTTCTCTTATGACCATTGTCAAACAATTCTTAACATCGTCAACGGAGATAAACCCAATGCTAAATTTACATTACCAAACGTATTCGTGTTCAAACGCGCCTATCAAAAGCTTATTTTACAAAGAAATTCTGATGAGATAATAGATTATAATTACATTCTCAATATCCCAGGCAAAACTAAGCTTTCTATCCTAAATGCAGAAATCACTGCAACTTTCCTTGATACTAACATAAATGATTTGCCTACTATACCTGACGGGACCAAAGATGCATTGTTTGACTATTGCAATATAGATTTACCACTGAAATTAAGGAATAGACGACATGGTGACCGCTTTCAACCCTATGGCTTGAAAGGCACAAAAAAGATAAAGGATTTCTTTATTGATGAAAAAGTCCCACACGATCAACGCAGTCGAATTCCACTGCTTGTTTGCGGTGAAGAAATAATGTGGGTCGTCGGTTTTACCACCAGCGAAAAGTTCAAAATCCAAACTACAACTAAGAGGTGTCTTCACATAAGATATGAAAAAAACAGAACCATATCCTAACTCTGTACTTTATACTGAAGTACAGATACGAAACCGTATCCGTGAACTTGGAAAACAAATTTCCAAAGACTATGAAAACTAAGAACTTGTTCTCCTATGTGTCTTGCGGGGAGCCGCGTTTTTTTTAGCCGACCTGGCAAGGGAAATATCGATACCGCTCCGGTTTGAGTTCCTGCAGATCTCAAGTTATCATGACAGCATTGTACCATCAAAAGAAATTCAACCCATTTCCGCTGGCAGTAAATATATTAAGCATAGACATATCCTTATTGTCGAAGATATTATTGACACTGGTCAAACATTGAAACTTCTCACAGAACACTTAAAAAAATTAAACCCAAAATCGCTAAAAATTTGTACCCTTCTTGATAAACCACATTGTAGAGAGGTCGCTCTTAAAATTGATTATCTCGGTTTTGAAATACCAAATGTCTTTGTTGTCGGTTATGGACTTGATTATGCACAATTACACCGTAATCTACCGTACATCGCTGTATTAGAAAACACACCCCAATAGACAGAGGCATTCAATTGTCGGTTTTTGCGGACTTGGGTTCGGAATCGCGGAAGGCGTGGATTCACGGAAGACACGGAAAATGACTGCTGCAAAATATCTATTGTCCAAAAGTGCGCTTATTGCAGAGACTATTGGTATTGAATACGCTGAACGTGCTATACGCGAGAATCCGGACTCTGTTGAGGCGATGAATATCTGGGTAAACTGTCATCCATCAGGCCAACAACTTTCAGCATACAAAGAGATGCTGAGCAAGTTTCCGAATTACGCTGGTGGACATGAACTCATTGCTCATTTTTACTTTTACGATTTTAAAGAAACAGAGTTAGCCATTGAATACATGCAAAAGGCAATGCTACTGGATAGTCGTATAAAAGGACACCTTTTGGGTAGGTGTTATTACAAGATCGGAGAATATGAAAAAGCGATTGCCATCTACCAAGGTTTACCTGAGATAAAAAGTGCTGATCTATCCTATCTTATATCTATAATACAGGATAAGCAAGCTGAGGATCTTTAAATTTAAAGGGAATTACATTATGAAAAGATGTTTTTTTATGTTCTACTATTTCTATTTACAATTGTTCCACGTGTGCAAGCAACGAATGTTGAGATTGAACCACTAAATGAGTCAACGTATAATGATTGGGAACCAACTTATGATAATGAACTTACTTTTCTCGTTACTGTCACAGGTTTAGACTCATCAGGAGAAATATCGTTTCGTTTTACGCAAGTATCATCTTGGCCTGGGGTCTACCTGAACAAAGATTCAGATATAGAAACCGAGAATAGCCTATAGAAACCGAGAATAGCCTATAGAAACCGAGAATAGCCGAGCGCAAATTCTAACATAGGTTTCTTAAGGTAGGAACGACCCGAGGAATGCGCTTGGTAGAATACGCGTGTGGTATTCTACATGATTCGCCATGATTTATACCGTTGATTTGGATGTCGCTCCTACCTGTTAAGTGTGTAATTAATTCCATAATCTACCATAAATAACCCCGATTCAATTCTGTTTATCTTGAAAATTTCACCTTTTCAGTATATAATACTTATATGACACAAGAATATGATAATATGGCGAAAAATCTTCTAACAGATTATGCCACAGAAATCTCACAGTTTGTACTCGGCGTGACAGACGTTGAAGTGATCGAAAACATTGATACAGAACAACAAATAATCGTTGGGCAACGCACCGACAGCACAAAACGTATTCGTGTAAATAATCGCGAAGCAATTTTACATATTGAATTACAGTTACATGATAGCACACGCAAACCGATGTGGGCACGAAACGCAGCTTACCACGGTTACTTGTTGGTGAACATCAGTTACCTGTCTACTCTAACGTTATTTACTTTCACCCAAATGCGGGGAGAAACGACACAGGACTCCACCAATATAGTTGGCAAGGTTATGAATATAAGTTACAATATAAGGTGATCAGACTTTCTCAGATAGATGGAGAAACGATCTTGGCTAAGCCGACCCCTGGATTGCTACCTTTCCTGCCACTTATGAAACCTAAAGCAGGTATGGATACAGAACAGTGGGTTCAAAACTGTATTGATACGGCAATTGCAGTCTCAACTGATCAACAGATGCAAAGCGATTTGCTCTGTGCTATATCTCTTTTCGGGAGTATTGTCCATGATGGTGAACTCTTCAAAAGACTCATACAGGAGAAAAACATGCAAGAATCTAAATATTACCAATTCCTACGTGAAAAATTCATCGCACAAGGTATTGCACAAGGTATTGAACAAGGGGTAAGAAACACTACAATTAGACACATTTTAGCATTACTTGAAAGCAGATTTTCTGAAGATGCTGTCAGAAACATGTCTGCCAAAGTTGAAAGTATAGAGGATTTACAACGATTGGAAGAACTCCACATTGCGGCATCAAATGTACAAAGTCTTGATACTTTCATAAATATGTTGGATACATAACAATCTGTTGTAATACCGCATCTAATTGAAAATGTCTCTTTTTTGTAGCACAAACGTAAGCTTCATACAGTTTGTGTTCCTTAAGATATAGCAACTTAGGTCATATTAATCTAAATGGATAATCCGATAATCGGTCATCAGAACATTATCACGCAACTTCAAAACGCTGTCACTTCAGAACGCGTAGCGGGGGCATACCTGTTCACTGGACAACAAGGGGTCGGCAAAGAGACCGTGGCCCTATATTTTGCCACTTTGATTCTATGTGATGGAACTGTGGAAGGTTCAATTCCATGTGGGGAGTGCCGCGCGTGCCGAAAAATAAAAAATAGCAACCACCCAGACCTACGCATCATACGACCTGACGGCACACAGATGAAAATAGACCAAATACGTGAACTGCAAAGAGAAATAATCTACCAACCCCTTGAAGGCACAAGAAAAATATACATCCTAACAAATACCGAACGAATGAACGATGCCGCAGCGAATGCACTTCTAAAAACGCTTGAAGAACCCCCAGCCGCATCAACATTAATATTATTGACCGAAAACCTAAAAGTTATGCTACCGACAATTCGTTCCCGATGCCAAATACTCACATTTAATACACTACCAACTGAAGAACTAACCAAAGCATTAGTGGAACGATTTTCTGTTGAAACTAACACAGCTTCAGACGCTGCAATCCTCTCACGCGGGGTGGTCGGAAAAGCAATAACGCTAATAGAAAAAGACATCACCGAAAGTGAGACCGTACCAGAAATCCTAAAAGAAACTGACCCATTAGCAGCTTTTAGATTTGCTGAACAATATGAGAAGAATCCAGAAAATTTAGATGATTTGATTACGTGGTATCGCGATCTCTTACTGCTTCAACAAGATGCTCCGAAAGAATTGATTACGCACACAAATGCAATTGATACGCTAAGAACTTATGTACCGTCCTACCCCCAAATCCGACTCCAACGCGCTATCAAAACTATTTTTCAAACAAAATCACTGTTACAAACAAATGTCAACAAATATCTTGCGATTGAGGTCATGTGTTTGAAGTTAATAATTGGTAGATAAATCACTTTTTGATTTAATTCATTTTCAAGAATTTAATACTCCATAATTCTATGTCAAACCTACTTGAACGAGCCAAAAAATTAGAATCCGACGCGAAAACAGCAGAAGCAATACAAGCTTATGAAGATGTCATCCGCTACGAAAACGAACCAACAACACTTGGCTCCGCACATTTTAGACTCGGACACATCTATCAAGAATGGGGTGAACTCTTCGCTGCACAAAGGTTCTTATCCCAAGCACACAAACTAAATCCTGAAAACACAGAAATCAGAGATGCGGTTGACAATCTCAATCTACACTTCACTCAGAACCAAGAGCAAATTACAGACCAAATGTCACGCCAAAACAGCGATCAAATTGTATCACTTTTTCGCATCGCAACCGGCATCAAACTCATAGCAATGGATAAACCAATACAAGCATATCCACTGATGAAAAGCCGTACAAAAATATTCCCAAACGCTGCAGTCGCAAAACATCTACTGACAGACATCAGTATCACTGAACCAGAACGGAATTCTGCAATTGATTTTCTTATAGAAAGGGAATGGCTTATCAATACAGGAGTTGAACTATACTCTATTGCAGATATTGGATTACACGCGTTTTATATCGCACTTGCACAACTACATAATAATAATTCTGCCCACTCCGAAGCGATAAAATGTTATGAACAAGCGTATTGGCTTGATAAATCCAATCAATATCCATTATATCAGATGGTTATTTGCTACGCTGCACTTGAGTCGTGGCATGAGGCGGCTGCAACTATTAGTGAACCACCCGCGGAAGTACCCGACAATATTGATAGGATAGGATATTATACTGCTATTGCACAGACATACCATCACTTATATCAAGAAAATGGTGCAGATTCCGACAAACAGAAGATAATTGATGCATGTGAAAATGTGTTGAAATTAGACAAAAAAGACAAAATAATCTCAAAACTAATGGCTTCATATCAGGATAAAAAACCTTGGTGGAAAAGATAAGGTTTT
This sequence comes from Candidatus Poribacteria bacterium, assembly GCA_012270795.1. Taxonomy (GTDB): domain Bacteria; phylum Poribacteria; class WGA-4E; order WGA-4E; family WGA-3G; genus MSPOR6. Next base: position 52,531 of record JAAXHO010000107.1, on the reverse strand, counting down.
GACCAAAAAATAAGTCTAAAACCACTTCAGATATATATCTCCATTATCTCGTTCACTGTTACTCCATACAACAACCCACTCCCCATTACCAACACCTACAACAACAGGCGGTGAATGCTGTCCCTCACTCGTCGAAATCGGCAAACCATCCTCGTGCCACAAGAGTTTCCCCCGCATGTCAATTTGCTGACAGTAGATTGCATCTTTACTCTCCTCACCGAAATCTCCTCTAAAATCTAACCAGGCAACAAAAAACTGATCTGCTGCAGTTCGGATGATGAAGGGTTTATCTTGATGTCCACCTGCTGTGCAAAGTGGAATACCATCCTTTGCCCACGCTAATGTGCCATCAGAACGGACACCCTGCATATATAGGTCACCAAAAATATCGCGTTCATCACGCCATACAACAATGATGCCTTGTTCTCCATCATTCACAATTGTGGCGTGTTTTTGAATTCCATCAGCAGTACAGATGGGTACACCTTCATCTTGCCACAGTTTCTTGCCATCAGCAGTGATACGTTGTCCATAGAGCTGATCGTTGATGAAATTCTCATATATCTGCCAGACAACAATAATGCCACCATCCCCATCAGAAATAACACGCGGTTCACCTTGCATGCCATCTGCAGGTTTAATTAGCAACGGCGCGTCCCATAACGGTTCACCATCAAAGTTCAACCGATATGCCATGATATGCCACGCATCATAACCCACAACATCCCACCACACAACATAAAACCCGTTTTGTCCGTCAGCAATTAGGATCGGATCACTTTGCAGTGATTCAGATGGAAAAACGGGAATACCGTCACTTTCCCACCTCACTTTCCCTTCCGGATTGATATGCTGCATATAAAGGTCCTGGAATTCGGAACTCCTACGCTCATCCTCCCACACAACAATCGCACCCCCCTTACCATCGCTCAAGATCGCTTGTGTAGACTGGTCGGCAGCATTTGTACAAAGAGGTATTCCATCAACTTCCCATAGCACTTTCCCATCAAGATTCACCGCTTGCGCATATATATCCCAACTACTTCCATGCCGTCTATCGTTCCAAGCAACAATTGCATGTGAACCGTTTCGGACTGTTCGTAAACGCCGCTGATTTCTTTCCTTACGTGATAATGAGAGACCATTGGGTTGCCAAAAGGTTCTGTTTTTCACCATTCGTTGGGCATAAACATCCCAATCTTTTCCAGTGCGGTGATCTTCCCAAACCACAATAACACCCCCTTTGCCATCTTCCACAACTGATGGAAAGAATTGCCCATCTTTAGCAGATGTAACCACAGTAATTTCAGAAGCAGCAAAGGGATGCAAAAGAAGGAAAAATCCAAAAAAGAGGAATAGTAAGAACCTAACAGATAGAGAACTCAATCTGTGAAGAGTGTTTTGGGTGTCCATAGGTTAACCAGTTTACCTCTGGTAGAGAAATCAAGCATGTCCCAATTCTCAATTGGTAGTTCAATGTGCGCAAGAGCAGCAGTAGGCATCGGCAAAATCTGTCCTGTTAGATGTCGCACAAGTTGTTCCATTGTCGGATTATGTCCAACAACCATCACGCGTTGATACTTACTGCGTAACACCTGTAATTCTTCAATATAGACACTCGGTGGTGCATGGTAAAAATTATCCAAACGCTTGATTTTACTTTTATAACCACATGCCTTTGCAACCTTAGATGCAGTTTTTCTTGCACGCTTCGCCGAAGACGTGAGAATACGGTCAGGAACAAGCTTTTCTTGCCGAATGTGTTTTCCCATGCGCGGCGCATCCCGCTTACCACGTTTGTTCAACGGTCGGTCATAATCAGATAAGCCAGGATTATCCCAACTGGATTTCACATGTCTAAGTATGAGAAGGCTTTTCATACAGACAATTACCTCACAATAAACTTCAAATTAGCATCGCACACCTTGTAGGTAGCGAATGTTCTATAGCATTCATACCCGGGGAATGCTATAGAGCATTCATACTGTTGATTTTAATTTAGTCGCTTGGTCTGATTCACAGATGACCCGATTTTTTGTGTTTGGTGTATTATACTAATTCAAATTAATATTGTTCCATTAAGGAATTTCACTTTTATCGTTAGTTGGAGGTCTCTCTTCGGTAGGAGCGACCTCCCGGTCGCGACCGGGAGGTCGCTCCTACCAGAACATTTTGACAAATGGCATCTTATTTTTTAGAAATGGTATTAGATTCTATTCTTGCGTTATGATAACAGGTTCAGTCTCAAGTGTCAAGGTAAATATTGTCACAGGGTGTGTAAAGTTTTTGCCATCCTTTTTGTCTGAATCACGCATGATTCACCCTTACCCCAAACCTATCGGATATATATTGGAAATCCCAATAAACAGACACCCAAAAAACTACAAAATGCACTAAAAATCACTTATAATATATACAAAAAATAAGCACACAACAAGAACGCTATGCAAAACCAAAAATACAAACAAAAAACCGCACCAAAAATCAAAAAAAATTCGCAATATGTCGTTTTGGGATTATACCATTTCTAATATATTATATCTCATTAGTTGCTGATATCTGGTAGGAGCGACCTCCCGGTCGCGACCGGGAGGTCGCTCCTACCGAAGAGAGGACCTCCAATCAGCAATAACAGTAGAATTCCTTAATGGGACAATATTTATTTGAATTGGTATAACAACCACTAATGAGAGAAAATTAAATAGAAATGGTATAACATAAAAGCAGCTGACAAATCCAAAACAAAATACACTACAAAAAAACAATAAAAAAACCCATTTAGTTGTTTTTTTCAAAATTTCGTAAATTCATAAAACCTTCATAAATCTATACCACTACGGGATCGAGAACACTTATGAAAAAAGTCAAAAACCCAAAAAAAAACAACTAAAAAATTCCATGTTCGGGACAAGATACACAACCAGAAGCATTCAATTGTCAATAAATTACACACGCTCAACAATTTGAAAACCCTACTTCAAGAGTACATTTCAACAATTGAATGCTTCTGGGACCAATACTGAAATACCTTGATTTACACTTCAAACATTGTTAAACTTAAGATATATAGTGAAATCTAAAAATATGTGCACACTCCCCGGTAAGCGGGGAATGCCATAAGGCATTCATACCGTTGGTTTGCGGTTTCCTAACCAATGCAGAATACCACACGCGTATTCTGCATTGGTTAGGAAACCGCAACCTACCGCAATGTAATAGTAATTTTAGATTTCACTATAATTTAGATGCAGTCCCAAAAATTGTATTTTCCACGAGGAGTCATAAGATGAAAAAGCCATTTATGACCATACTAAGCCTGCTAATATTTTTTCTTATACTTAACCAAAACGGTATAACACAGGACTACAACCAATGGGGTTTACCCGAAGGTGTCAACGCACGTCTTGGTAAAGGATGGATTACGGACATGACGTTTTCTCCTGATGGAAACCAACTCGCTGTCGCAACCTCTATCGGCATCTGGCTATATAACGTACAAACTGGCACTGAAGAAGCACTTCTTAGTGGACATACAGAATTGGTTACCTCAATCGAATATTCTCCTGACGGCAAAACGCTTGCAAGTGGAAGCCTTGATTGGACAATCCGACTATGGGATATGGAAAATCTAAAACACATAAAAACACTTCAAGGACATAAAGGAGCAGTTAATTCTGTCGTGTATTCACCGGATGGCAAAACGCTTGCAAGTGGAGGGGATGATGGAATCTATACATGGGATGTTAAAAACTGGCAACACCAGAAACTGTATAAGAATGTGTTTACTGAAATCACTTCAGTTGTGTATTCTCCAGATGGTAATACTCTTATAGGTAGTAGCAAAAAAGGCAACTTACACGTGTGGGATACTCTAAAACAACAAAAAATAGAGATGCTTAACGCACACAAACGCCATGGTTCCCCTAAGGAATACTTGGATTATATGATGTCTGTTGCATTCTCTGCGGATGGAAAGACGTTGGCAAGTTGGTGTGACGGTAAGATGCGTATCTGGAACATAGATAATAGAAAATTAAAATCATTTGCTATACAATCTAAAAGTTCTATCTATTCGTTAGCATTTTCAAAAAATAATAGCACTATTGTTACTGGAAGTCATGACGGTAAATTAAACTTGTGGGATAAAACAACAGGTGAACACAAACGAACCCTTGAAGGACATACAGACAAGGTGACATCAGTTGTATATTCTCCAGATGGTAACATTTTCGCCACTGCAAGTTTAGATGGAAATATTCGTCTGTGGGGTGCAGTGAGTCAATTGCCAAAACGCATATTTACAGGACATATACATAGTTTCAACTTCCTAACATTTTCACCAAACGGCAAAACTCTTGCATGTATGAATAAAAGAGGTGACGTATCTGTGTGGGATACTCAAACATTCCAACACAAACTGGAACTTATTGAAAGTCTGAATGACAAACAAACACCGAAATTATCTCATAGACATAACAGATTGAATATTATCAAAGGGTTGGCAACTCCCCTCGCTTATTCCCCAGATGGAACCACACTCGCAATAGCAAATAAGGACAATACCATACGCCTATGGGAAACGGATAGAGGCCAGCTCAAACTGAAATTCAAGGTAACAGATGATTTAGCACAACCCCCTGATGAGAATAATCAAAATAGCAATCCACACACTATCACCGCATTATAGCATATTCTATAGATGGGAAAACACTTGTTGGCGGTAGTAGCAGTGGCAATATTCATTTCTGGGATCTGAATCGCGAAGGTCATCAACAAACGTTCATAGACCATAATTATCCATCCACCTTCTTGGGTTATTCCTCGGATAGTAGCATTCTGATTAGCGGCACAACCGATGGACACATTCAAGAAAATGGCATGTATTCAGAGATTAACATATTGAACGCTCAAAACCAACAACTTATCAGAACAATTAATTTACAGTTTATCAGAGAAGGTATTATACAAGGTAAATTTTTGGAATTAATTCCATTACATTTTCTCCTGATGGGAAAATCGTCGGAGGAGCAAGTTCCAATAATCTTATCTATCTTTGGAATACGGAAACTGGAACGCTTCAACAAAAAATTACTATACCTACAGGAAAAATTACTTCTTTTGCTTATTCACCGGATAATAAAATGCTCGCATGTGGAAATCAAGATAATACTATTAGTTTGTGGCACGCGCAGACTGGACAATACAAAACAACTCTTATAGGACATTTGGACAGTGTTACTTCAGTTGCTTTTTCTCCTGATGGCGGAGAATTAGCAAGCATTAGTGATGACGGCACGATATTGCTGTAGGATATTTCCACTCACACACAAGTTGAGAAACAAATACTCACTCAAAATAAAAAACCGAATATCTCGCAATGGAAACTTACCAAAGGATGCTTCAGCACGGCTTGGGAAAGGACAGATAAGAGATGTTACCTATTCTCCAGATAGTAAGCAATTAGTTGTGGCAAGCACTATTGGCACATGGATCTATGATGTCAACACAGGGGAAGAACGCACCTTGCACACAGGTCCTATGGCATCTGTTGATTCAGTTGCCTTTTCACCAAACGGTAAAATGCTTACCGGAAGAAATAGAGATGAACTCTTTTCGATGAATGCAACAACTGGAACATACCTTTATACAATACCATTAAATTCTTATATGATAGAATACAATTCCCCATCCACTTTTGGTTTCTTACCTAATGGAAATACATTGGTAAGTTGGAGCCATGGCGATGCAATTCAGTTGTGGGATGCCACAACTGGGCAGCACAAAAAGACAATTGGGGATAGAAGTGAAAGTACTATTTTGACGTTTTCACCAGACGGGACCAAGATCGTATACAGTGGAGGTAGAATAAGGGACAAGACTAAGATCCATTTATGGGATGTGACTACAGAAAAACACAAGAAGACTCTTTCTGACCATATACATCAGGTTGGCTCACTCGTATATTCACCAGACGGTAAAACCTTTGCAAGCGTTGGTAGACCAAACAATTGGTCCAAGGGTTCAGGAAAAAATGACTTTAAAATTCTTGTGTGGGATGCAGAAAACAGTACTCTTAAACATAGACTTACTTGTGATATATATGTCAATGTAGTCCAATATTCACCAGATGGCAAGACACTCGCAGCTGGCACCGATGGGGATATAAAATTCTATTTATGGGATGTATTAAGTGGTAAACGCAAACATACACTTGCTGGACATGCACCATTTGTCTTCTCTCCAGATAGTAAAACAATCGCAAATGGAAACGGGAACACCATTATTATGTGGGACGCAGAAACAGGACAACAATTGCAGACACTTAACGGACATGTTTCAAGAATTACATCACTCCTTTATTCCCCTGACGGTAAGACACTTACAAGTGTAGGTGGACGCAGCATGCTAAATGTTTGGGATGTAAGTACTGGAAAATTGAAGTATACACTTGAACATGCTAACGGGATCCGGTCTTTAGCATACTCACCTAATGGTAGCACTCTGGCTACGGGTGGATACGGAAATAGCATCCGTTTATGGGATGTAACTACAAATACACATAAAAAATCACTTTCTGGACTTACTTCTGCTGTCAATTCACTTGCATATCACCAGACGGTAACACGCTTGTGTCTACAGGGGCTAATGGTGCTATTCTATTGTGGGATGTACAAACTGGAATAAAAAAGCAAACATTGAATTTTAATCAACGCAATTTTCATGTCCACTCTGTTGCATTTTCCCCAGATGGAAATACAATTGCCTATAGTGGTCCCAAAAATACAATTGTCTTGTGGGACGTTTCAACCAATGTCCAGAAGCAGACTCTTTCTGGACACACCAAAACTGTGTGGTCATTAGCATATTCACCAGACGGTAAAACATTAGCAAGCGGCAGCTTAGATGCAAACATACGACTATGGGATGCATCAACAGGTAAGCAAAAACTCACACTTGCTGATAATTTACATTATGTGCTTTCGGTTGCGTTTTCTCCAGATGGAAAAACATTAGCAAGCGGAATTGATAATGGTGTTATACACTTGTGGGATTTAGAGAGCGGAAATATCAAATCTACACTCATGAACAATCAACGGCAGATGGGATATCAGGTGCATGCGGTTGCTTATTCACCAGATGGTATGTTGTTAGCCAGCGGTTGTGATAGATGGAACATTCATATATGGAATGCACAGACAGGTAAACTTGAGCGAATACTCTTCGGACATAAAGATGATGTTTCTTCCGTAGCGTTTTCTCCAGATGGAAAAACACTCGCAAGTGGGAGTCACGACGGATCCACCTTATTTTGGGACGTAACAGAAATTATGCCTCAATCAGTGGGTAAAGTCTCACATAAAGAAAATTAATATCTGAAAATAAGCAAATAGTATTACTAACGTTTATGATAAAATCTACCTGAAAAACCGAAAACTGAATAACCATGAATCATTGAGGGGTGTGTAAAGTTTTTGCTTATGTCTGAACCAGGATTTTCAGGATTTACAGATTTCCAGGATTTTTCCCATCATATCCTATTCAAAAAAGAACCTAAAGGCGCATCAAAAGTTCTTGATAAGGGAAATCCCGGGGAATGCTATATAGCATTCATACCCGGGGAATGCCAAAAGGCATTCATACCGTTGATTTCTTGATTTGAAAATCTGAAAATCCTGGTTCAGACAAGTAACCAAAACTTTACACACTCTCGTTGTGCATAAATGTGGTAAAAAACCATAAAAAGTGCTATAATTTCAAACATAAACGAATGTCCTTTTAATGCTATTGATTGGTTTAGGACATCTGCCCTATTTATTCAACTATTGTTAGCGAAGATCAGGGTTGTTTAGTTTCTGTATTTTGGCAGATATTCATAACATTCGTGAATTAGATGCGTAGGTCGGGTAGAGCGCAGCGAAACCCATAAATCAACGGTATGGATGCCTTATGGCATTCCCCGGGTGTAAACTTAAGAGCTTTATATATTGTTGGAGGGGTTTCTAA
>JAAXHO010000107.1:0-44466 GCA_012270795.1 Candidatus Poribacteria bacterium | reverse complement strand
TATTCCTTAAGTTTACACTTATAGGTAGAGCGCAGCGAAACCCATAGGTGTCAATTTAGGGGTTACTCTACCCCATTTTTCTCTTGTTGGAGGGGTTTCTACCCCGATAGCAGAATGGAACGGCATAAAATCGGGGTTAGAAACAAGAGTTTCATTTCTTAAATTGACGCTTATGGGTTTTGATGTGCTCTACCCGACCTACGATATATACAGATAGTAACACTCATCTACTGATAATTCTTAAAACTAAATAACCCTGAGCGAAGGTATTGTATAAAGGAGTCTTATGCAAAAAAGAAACATTTCAATTTTCTGTACGGTATTAGCAATTTCTGCTTTTTCTATATGGTTATCTGGTTGTGAAAAAATTCCACAAATAATAGACCCCACAATGGACATGCCGAAAGAAGAAATAACAGTTGGTGTTGTTTTACCTATGTCAGGTAGACATGAATTATCTTTTGGATATCCTATACATCGCACACTTCAAATTGCCCTCAGAGAGGTTAATGACTCAAAACTTACAAGAACTAAGCTGAAGTTTATTTATGAAGATGATCAAAGCACCGTGGAAGGCGCAATTAATGCCTATAATAAACTGATACATGAAGACAACGTTTCTATTATCCTTGGACCGACAACTTCATCTGCAACCAAAGAGACCTTCCCGATTGCACAAGAAAATCAGGTTCTTGCGATTAGTCCAACATCCGCCGCACGCGGTCTCAGTGCAATAGGTGATTTTGTTTTCCGTATTGCACTTACCACTGATGTTTTAGTGCCGAATGGTATTGAAAAAACGCATGCAATACTTGGATATAAAAAGGTTGCAACACTATATGATGAAACCGATGAGTTTTCCAAGGATGGAGAGAAGGCTGTGCAAGAAAAACTTGCTGCAATTAATGTTGAGGTGTTGACATCGGAAACCTTCCAGGGAGGTAGCGATACAGATTTTTCTGATCAACTCACGCGGATAAATGAATTAAACCCTGATGCCATCTTCGTTTCATCTTTACCGGGAGAAAAACCTGAAATACTACTCAAAGGTCATGAACTCGGTATAACTGCTCCATTTATTATACGAACATTAACGGATGCGGAGGTGGAAGCCGCAGGTGAAGCAGCGGAAGGGGTTATCACATTTGTAGGATGGGGCTCTAATATAGATACACCAGGAAATCAAGCGTTTATCAAAGAATTCGGAAATTGCCAGCCGTATGAGGAGTGTGCAGTTGGTTCTCCTGGACCGAAGCCGAACAACTATGCTGCGCGTGCCTACGCAGCCCTTCATATTTTAGCAGAAGCAATTGAAAACGCAGTATCCACTGATGCAGCAGATATTCGTGACGCACTCGCGAATATCCGTGATTTTGATACCATCTTAGGTAAGTTCTCTTTCGATGAAAATGGAGACGCTGTTTACGATCCGAAAATCTTGATTGTCAAAAATGGAGAATTGGTACTGTTTGAATAGAGCTTGGAAAGTAATCATGCAAGAATCGTTAGATCAATTTTATACTAAGCAAGAAATAGCTGTATCATGTTGGCATCATTTTACTCAAACGCTTTCTACGCTCAACAGAAATGTCAACGACCTATTTTTTGTTGAACCTTCAGCAGGTACTGGTGCGTTTTATAACCTCTTACCTCCAAATCGTAGGTTTGGAATAGATATCGTGCCGAAGTGTAAAGGTGTAAAACCGAAAGATTTTTTTGATATGTTTAGTTTTCCCGAACACCCAAAAGATACAGTGATTATCGGTAATCCGCCATTTGGTAAACGAGGCAAATTAGCAATGACTTTTTTTAACCATGCTGCCCGTTTTGCAGATATCGTAGCTTTTATTGTTCCTCTTACTTTTAGAAAATATGCAGTCCATAAGTGCCTTGAACCAAGTATGCGATATATTAGCAAAATGATATTGCCGAGAGATGCATTCTTGCTTGATAACGGAAACCCATTCTCTGTCAATACAGAATTTCAAATATGGACACGCTTATTGAGTAAACATCAGGATATGCGACAATACAAACCTTTACCAATTTCTCATCAAGATTTTCAGATATGGCAGTATAACAACACACCGACATCTCTAAAAATCTTTCATAACACATTTGATTTCGCTGTACCGTGCCAAGGATGGCAAGATTATTCACGTAAAGAAACTGATGAAAAAAAATGTGAACGCAGCAAGCAGTGGATACTCTTGAAAGCAAAAAATTCATTCGTTTTAGAACGTTTAAAACGCATCGATTACGAACGTTTAGCACGTGAATGTGCTACAGCAATTCCTGGTTTTCGAAAAGCAGACCTTGTCAAGGCGTATAAAGACCTCTATGAGTGATAATTACGAATTGTTGTAAGTATATAGCATGCTTCATTGCAACCGTTCTAACCGATAGGGATTAAACCAATCTACACGAGCACCATCAAGAATTTCCAATGTTGCCATCTCACCTACCAAAGGAGCTAACGTAACCCCACTGTGCATTAAAGCGATATACAGATTAGGCACAGCTTTCGTAAATCCGAATATAGGAAACCCGTCAAGTGGCATGGGTCTATATCCAACAGGTGTCGGAATTGCATCTGCAATTCCTATAGCAGGTAGGTATGTTTTTGCTTGAGCAAGCAGCGAATCCGCATGTTCTTGTGAATCATCAAGGTTAATTCCTTCTTGCGTTCCTTGTCCTATTCTGAGTGTGCCATCTGCTAATTGCCGAAGATGTAGGTGCTGACGATTAGCATCCGACGGCGGCGCGTGAATGACAGCTACATTGTGCAAAACTGTAGCACATGGACTTGTCTTAATTACAATACCAGGACTGCGTTGTTGTGGTATGTGAACACCAACCAAGGCAGCAAGTTCAGTTGTTTGAATACCACATGCTAACACAACCATATCACACCAGAATTCTGCATCAGTAGTTTTTACTGCAACAATCCTATCTTTGTCAATGATAATGTCTGTAACATTGTGTCCTGTGTGCAAGGAAACTCCAAATTCTATTGCACGATCTAAACAAACGGAGATAAATTTATCGATTTCTATGTGAATATCCGCTTCTGAATACGAGACAGCTTCCACATGACCTGGACTTAATTCCGGTTCTAATGACAGCATCTCATCAGATGTGATAAGTTTGCAAGGGTATCCCCAGTTTTGAAGTTTCTGAATGCGGTGTTGCAGTTCCGATGCACGTTCTTTTTTATGTTCCCACCGCATCTCACCACCATAATGAATTCCAATATCTTTATTAAGTTGATGTGCAAGCCGATACCACATATCTAACGATCGCCGATTGAGCGTGTGATAATCGCGAGGGTCTTTCCCAAAAGCATTTACCCAGGCAAAGGAGTGTCCCGACGCGCCACTGCCAGGCGTATCACGTTCAAGGATAGTGATTGAATTACCACTTCTTCGTGAAAGGTTATAAGCAATTACAGTACCGATTACACCTGCACCGATAATGACTATTTTTGGGGTTTTTGCTGATGCCATACAAAGTAGAATCTTCAGATTTTAAGATATGTGGGTATATATGTGTGGTAGAAATATCAAAATCCTCAATGACAATGGGGATTTATCGATGTGCTACAACAATAAATCCAGTCAATCCTGTTAACAGCAATTGAAATCCCGTTTGATAAAATAACATAAGAAAAGGTTGGCAAAGAGAAACCAAACCGAGAGCTATTAAACCGATGGATATCCGTTCACATAATACCTTCTGGGAATTGACAATTGAAAAAACAATTATGCTGGGAAGTAGCAGATGAAGTGTTGAACCGTTGAGAGATGGGTCGACGGATTGATAGAGAAAAACGATACCGATAAGAACACCAACTGCAGAGACAATCGTTGCCATCCGCGTTGCTGGGGTTGTCATGCCAAACGCAATTGCACCCGCAAACAAAAGGTGAAAAGCAGAACTACTCAGGACTGATGGGACAGGTAGATACAGAAAACCCAATCCTATTATCAATCCTATGCCAGAAATAAGTGCGATTCTTTGGTTGTTATTAAAACTAACACTTGCAAGGATCGCTCCGATACTCATTAACACAAATGATACACTTTTTAGTAGCACACTGAGCTGCTTGACAACCTGAGACGTTCCAAATATTTTTTCTAAGCTAAGATAAAGAACGACTATGCTAACAATAATAAAAGTGATGGATAATACCTGATTTCGTTTCCGTTTTCCCATAATTCCTTTTACAGTTTATTGAGTAGCAATACCTATGTTTTGACAGCAGTAGCAACCTGAATCAAAAATAACTACTAAAATGCTCATTTACCGAATTTGAACAAACGATCTCTCCATGTTTTTGATTGCTCTTCTTGCAAGTTGTTGACCTGCACACGCAAATCAGCTCTTTCTTCCTGCAGTGTTTTTATCTTGTCCTTAAGTGCAGCGATTTCTACTTCCAATTTCTCATTGTTTTCACGAAGGTATGCAATGTGAATGATTTGACAGATCAAATTCTCAATAATATCGTTTGTGGGTATATTGAAACTCAGCTGTGTAATCAATGGTGCTAAACCGTCAATCCTTAGTTGAAGAATAGGTTTTGTTTTCTCCACTTCATCTTCTGAAGGAGCAGCGGCAATACGCAAAAATGGCTCAATTTCCGGTTGTTTTCGTTCTAAAGCCTGTTTTATTATATCTTCATCAACACCGATAATTTCGGAAACTTCAGAAGGATTTATATAGAGTTCCATGATATATCCTTAAACTTATTGACTTTACATAACAAGCAACGTTGTTTCTATAATGTTCAATGGACTGATTTTGCTTGAACAGATTCCGTTTTGAGAACACGAAGCATGTGTCTAAAATAACTGAAAAAGGAGATAAAGACAAAAATTATCGCTATACACAAACTATAAAACGCAATTTTATCCAGTAAAAGTGAGTCTTTCATTGAACGAAAAAGATATAAGATCACCGTAATTGATAAAAGGAAACTGGTGCATTTCCCCCAAAAATTAGACCTTGTAATCATCTTGGCTTTATAGGCGAGATACACATTCCCAACCACAATTGCAACATCGCGAAGCACGACAACCACAAATGCTTCTATAGGAAAATCTGAGGTAGATAGCACAAGTGCAAAGATGCCTGCACCGATAGCACATTTGTCAGCCATAGGGTCAAGAATATAACCAAGCTCCGAATGTTGATTTAGCACACGGGCAAAAAATCCGTCTAATAGATCTGATATAACAGCAATTGTCCCTACCAAAATTGCCAGACTATAGCTCTTTTGGTAAATCAACCAAAAAAGGACAGGTACGATCAGCAACCTAAACATAGAGATCATATTACTGATGTATAAGAAATCTTTCGGGGAGATTTGGATCGTCCGCGTATCTGTGAATTGGTGAATAGATGCCTTAAGTGCCATGAGCCTATTTGACAAATCCATGTCATGAAAACAATGTTACCATAACCAATACTGATGGATATAATAGTTTTGGGATAACATTATACTAAGTTATTACTTGATGTTGATAAATCCTCCGCATAGATTTAATCCTGGTATTTTGTAATTCAATTGTTTCGTGCAGCTAATTGGAAAGCTATCTGTTGATTTAGTTTTTTCAAAATTTCAATCTCACGTCTAAGGAGTTCATCAAATGAAGTAATTTCTAAGAGTGCCTGTTTTTCATCAAGTGATATGCGCAATCGCGTCCCGATGCGGTATGCTAAGTGTTGTGGATGTTCTGGGTTCTCGTCCGGAGGTTGCCATGTAAACATAAGGTGACTGGATAATGTTTCATATTCAATATAAAGTTCACGCGTTTCGATAGCAATTTCTTTCAGCCTTGGATCAGGTTCAGCATCCAACGAATCAAGCATTCGTACACGAGCAACTAAATACGATTGTTCGTCATTAAGTTCTAATATTTCAAAACGTGAGTGCCCTGTTGTCATGATATTCATACGACCGTCTGGGAACCGATTAACATCAATTAAGTCAACCGCAGTCCCAACATTGCAGGGGACCGCAGTTTCTTCTACCTCATCACCTTCTTTGATCATTACAACCCCAAATGAGGATTCGTTTCTGATACAATACTTCATCATTTCACGGTACCGTTGTTCAAAAATATGTAGTGGCAATGATCCACCTGGGAATAGCACGATATTCAATGGAAAAATAGGAAGTTCTTGTTCTTCTGTGTAATTCTTATCTGATTGCATTTGAAACACCTCATGTGTGGGTGTAATACTCGTAACTTGTCGTCATTTAGTCGTTTATATATAATAGAAATAATAGTTTTGAGTCAATAGAATTTGAAGGTGTATATCTATTTTTACACAAAACATTGAAAAAGTCAAGTCTTTTATTTTAAAGGGTGTGCAAAGTTTTTGTCATTATAAGTATCAATTTAGGAATTTCATATTTCCTTGTCTACAGAATCGCGGATTTCGCGGAGGACGCAGAAAAGACCGCTGCATCATGATTTTGGCTAAGAATAAACATTATCCTTATCAAGCCGTTTTATTGTGGGTATCTTTTCCGTGTCTTCCGGGGAATGCCTAAATGGCATTCATACCGTTGATTTCTTGATTTGGTGAATTCCGCGATTCCGAACCTAAATCCGCAAAAACCGACAATTGAATGACTCTGGGTATTCATCATTCACGTCTTGCAATTTATGATTTATTTTGATAACCTATTGTCCAACACAAACAGCAACTTTGGAGAAGTTAATGTATACTATTCTTGCACTTTAACCGATGAGGAGAAGTGCATTTTGATTTATAGTGACACTTTTTTTACCAAATGGAGGAGATGAATGAGATTAAAAGAACAGGTATGTATCATTACAGGTGGCGGGAGTGGAATCGGACGTGATGCCGCCATAAAAATGGCACAAGAGGGTGCTAAAGTGGTCATTGTCGGTAGAACTGAAGCCAAACTGGATGCTGTCAAAGCTGAAATAACCACATCTGGCGGAACAGCTTTGAGCTGTTCTCTTGATGTTGCTGACTATGATGCTGCTCATAAGATGGTTGACGTTGTGATTGGGAGATTCGGTCAGGTTGATGTGCTTGTGAACAATGCGGGACACAGTTCGTTTAATCGCAGGATCCTCAATACGACACCTGAGGAGGTTCGCTCAGTCGTTGACTCAAACCTGATAGGTGCGTTTTTTTGCACGCAAGCGGTTGTACCAACTATGCTGAAAGCGAAATCGGGAACGATTATCAACATCTCATCGCTTGCAGCAGTAACACCAGGCCCATTTAGTGGTTTTGCTTATGGTGCAGCAAAAGCAGGTGTCATCAACTTTACAGAATTCCTGAACAATGACTTAAGGAATACTGGTATCCGAGCAAGTGTGATAATTCCAGGTGAAGTTGCAACGCCGATTCTGGACAACCGTCCAATTCCACCGAATTCTGATGCGCGCACGATGATGGTTGATGTTGCTGAGACATCTGATGCAATCCTTCTCATCGCGACGCTGCCTAAACGCAGCAACATACCGGAATTGGTTATCCGTCCCACAATGCATAGGGATATGACAGGAGAAGTCGTTGAATTGGACGATTGATTACGGTTTGTAGATTGATGTTTCAGGATAGAAGCGTGCCCAAGCAAACCAATAAATGTTGAGTGCGGTTAACCGCTCCAAAGAGACATCATCCTGTTGCTTAGCCTTACCTGTAATGAGATTCCATTGTCTACCTTGACTGTCTTGGCTAAGGTAATCATCTTTGATCTCAAAGTTCTCAACCTTTCCATCTACAGTGCGTTTGTAGACAGCAGTTGCAAAAGAATCTTTGCTATGAAAGATTAGCAAAGGCACACCGTTAACTGTGTCTTGGATTATCGCTGTTTCTGCAAATTGAATGAGTGGATAGGCACGATAATGTTTCTTTCCGTTTTTGTCTTCAAATTGAACGCCAATCACAAGGGATTTATTGAGTAATCTCTTGTCTGTGTATTGGGTGCCGCTTACTCCTGCACGTTGACTCTTGTGATAGTCAGCATAATTATCATTCTCTCGACTTTCAAGTTTTTTTATGGACAACACTTTTGTCTGTGGGTAATTTGCCATCCATGTTTTCCATGCAATCTGCGGCATAGATATAAGCGGTGTCAATTTCTTACCTTTCAGTTTTCCCTGTATTGCCTCTCCTGTGATGTGTGCCCATAGCGATCGCGTTTGATGGTCATACATCAACAAGGCATCACGCCATAATTTTCCACTTACACCAAAGGTGTAGGTTTTACCATCAAGTTCACGACTATACACGATAGCCGTTTTGCAGAGGGGTCACCATGTAGTAGCAATTTTCTTTCCACCGACAACATCATTGACAATCTCATGTCCGTTCAGTAGGTAAAGCGAGTAAGCATGACTTTCGCCGTTAAACGTCACTCCTATAACGGGCGCATCTATATCTAATTTTGCTTCAGTCGCAGACACAAATTGCGGCTTTGTGATGGCTGGAATCGCATCATAGGGCAATAGGGTTCGTATAGGATCGATCTCATTTTCTGCTGTTGCGTTGAATGTGATTGAAAATAACATGAACAGGAATATGTAAATTAACAGAACATGATAGATCTTCATATTGATATGCACGATAGGACTGTTTTTATTTATAAGTGATTCAAACATTGTATATTTCATTAATAGGTATACTGCTCAATCAACATGGAAATTCGTACATAAAGTCAATTGAGCATTCAAAAGAATTTATTCCATTTGTAGTTTTTTTGGCATATAGGTATCAGCAGCTTTGTCATTATAAGTTCTTCGATTCAGAAAATGGAAAATCTGCTATTAGGACATAGGAATTGCCTTCCTGTTTTAAGGACATATTAACGGAATTCATAGTAAATTCAAAATACTTTGACAACACCTCCGTAAGTTCGTACTGAAGTTTTTTCATTGAGTCTTCACCCACTTCAAAACGGTCCTGTTTGAGAATGAGTTGCAGACGTTGTGTTGCGATATTGTTTGATTTTGTTTTTCGTGTAAATAATTTTCTAAAATCCATAGTCACCTCTATTGATTTCTTGAAAACCAAGTTAGTAATTTAGAAAAGAAGTTGTCATCTCGCATTTCAGGGATTGGAATGCGTTGTCCTGTCATTCTGCGTGCAATACGCATATACGCTTCTGCCCCTGGGGATCCGTCATTGTGAACGAGGGGGATACCGCGGTTCGTAGAGGCAATAACACCAGTATCTTCAGGAATAACACCCAGAAGGTCTATGTTTAGTATATCTAATACATCATTTTTACTAATCATATTTCCCTTTTTGACGAGTGCTGGGGATAATCTGTTTATTATTAAGTTTATTGGTTCAATGTTTTGGTTCTGCAAAAGCCCGATGATGCGGTCAGCATCACGGATAGCAGAGACATCAGGTGTTGTTATAATGATAGCTTCTTCAGCCCCAGCAGCAGCATTGTGAAAACCTTGTTCAATACCGGCTGGGGAGTCTACAAACACAAAATCATATATTTCTTTTAGCCTTTCACAAATGTCTTGCATCTGTTCAGGTTTGATATCATCTTTCCTGTTTCGTTGTGACGCAGCAAGCAAAACTAATTGCTCAACACGTCGATCTTTGACAAGAGCTTTGTCAAGATCACAGTTTTTTTCAATTACATCCATAGAGGTAAAAACGACTCGACTCTCTAAGCCCATGACGACATCAAGGTTGCGCAAACCGATATCTGCATCAACGAGAACGACTGTTTTGCCGATCATCGCTAATGCAGTACCGAGGTTTGCTGTAGACGTGGTTTTTCCCACGCCTCCCTTACCAGATGTGATTACGATAACCTTACCCATAGTCAAACCTTCCTTATTTTAGAATTTGATAAATTCCTCTACGATGATTATATCTTCAGCTCCGACCCGTGCAATTTCAGGATAACCGCGTGGTTTTTGTCCAATCGGTGGACGATTCACATAGGATCCGATTTGCAATTGTAATGGTACCAATTCCATAGCGATTATTACAGCGGAAAGTTTACCGTGTACACCTGCATGTGCACTACCGCGCAAAGTACCGAGGACGATTATATCTCCCGCTGCTACGACATCACCCCCCGGATTAACATCTCCATATATGATGACACTCCCACTTAAACAGGAGGTCGTCTGTCCAGACCGGATCGTTTGGCGTACAATTTGCGCTTTGCCAAAGTCAGGTAGATTCTCCGCTGGCAAACTCGTTGAAATGTTATGGGTTGCGGGGGCGGCCAAGATTGGTGGTTCACATTTTTCGTCAACAACACTGACACCGCTTACAACAAGATCGTGCTTTTGTATAAGGTGCGTTTCTAATTCTTTTAGATCATCATCAGTTAGTAACGATGGTGACATATCTATATGAACTGAAGTACCAGCTAATGGTTGATTCATACCATCCATCAGTTCCTGTATTGCTTCCTCTACATCTGTGAGTGAAAATTTAGGTGTAATAATAAGATGTAGACCGTCTTTATAACCTCTAAGTTTAACGATAGAATTTGCCATTTCCATACCCACTTCTTTCTCATATACAGCAAAACCCGATTTGAAATAATAAAGATAATAGCATGGTGTGTATTATCTTTTTCCACTGTCCACTTTAGCTAAAACATACGGGCCTTCGGGTATCGCTGCAATTTTAACATCTTTTCCATATCGTGTTAGAAATTCTTCAATACCTTCTTGTGGATTATTTAAAGGATGCACAAATAATTTTGATCTATATTGATAAGGGATACCATCTGTATAAAAATATATATCCGCTTTACGTGCAACTTTTGCTAATTCTTCCAATTGCCACTGATCTATTACAAAGTTTGCTGGATTGTATAGTCCATTAACAAACGCAGTTAAGTCATCTGTCTTAAAGAGTAGATCGGTAAAGGGTTTGCTTCCAATTCCCTCGCTACAAGCAGCTACGAGCAAAATACTACCCCCTTGTTTGACGATTTCAAACGCAGTCAGCAGTCCTTTAATTGCCTGATAAAATGTAGAATCCAAAGGGTAACCGGCACTGGAAACTACGACAGCATCAACCGGTTCGGGGATTGTAACTTTCGCTTGTGCCTCGACGTATTTTGCCCCGCTGAGATGAGATTCAACGACATCTCCTGCGAAAACTCCAATTATTTTTCTGCATTTATCTATTGCTACGTTCAGGCTAAAGTCCACGCCTGCCATCAAAGCGATTTCAGTTGCTTCCTCGTGAAATGGATTCCCATCCAATATCCCGACAGCAGAATTTGGATGTTCCATCAATTCAGGACCGTGCATGACCTTCATTGTTTCAACAGAAGCCAGACCCGGGCAAATAGCTTTCCTGCCTCCAGAATAACCTGCCATCAAGTGCGGTTCAATCAAACCAGTTACAATCTTTAAATCAGCTGCAAGGTATGTTTTATCAATATAAACAGGCGTACCTTTATGTGTTTTACCAAGATATGTGTGTGTCTCAGGTTTTTGAGAAAAGTGGTTGACTATTCGGTAAGTATCTTTGATTGACCGACCTACCATTTCCTCAAGTTCATCACCTTCATTTGGACGGTGAATCCCTGTTGCGATCAAGATTGTAATTTTGTCCCGTGGTATTCCATTTTTCTCAAGTGTATCCAATATCGGTGGAAGAATTACTTGATTAGGGACCGGTCGTGTAATATCGGATATTACAATGCAAGCAGAGTCCCGCCCTTTGGAAATTTCTGATAGTGGCTGCGAGGCAATTGGCTGCATAATAGCATCACGGACTGCTTTGCCTTCATCGGCTATCGGCGTACATTCTCTTGTTTCCAGTATAGCAGCTAAATTCTTATCTGGAATATCTATAGAAACAGTACTATGACCGTACCTCATATCAATTTGCATGTGCGTATTTTCCAATATTTGCAAAAAATGTGTGTATGACTATATGAATTTGAACGAATTACGATTATATCATTCACAAAAATCGGTGTCAACAAATTACGAACCTACAATTAAAAAGACTTTAACTCAATAGATATTACCTTGAATTCTTTTCTACTGTATGCTAAAATTGGCATGTTTCTGAACTTTAATTGCAAAACCGTAAGAATAGATATTAGAAACGGAGAATCAATATGACACGTATAGAAGTTACAACAAAACCTAACGGAGCGGGTCGGAATTGGCTTGAAGTCGGTGTTTTTGAAGTTGACTCACTCGGTCGAAAACAGTGGATAAAGAAGAATGTTCCTTATCAAGATGCAAAATTGACAGTTGATAGAAACTATACAGAACGTGGCGAAAAGATTGACTGGATCGTGCTAATTCCTGAAGATTATCCGTTCACACTTGTCAAAATCACTTATGATCGTTTAAATCCTAAAACTGTTGAAGTGCTTTGGGATCCAGACACTACACCAAATGAAGCAAACGGACTTGAAAGCAAAAAGAAACGGGTCTTTGAATTGGCCGCAGATAATGAAGAACTTACTTCACTTCTAAAAGAACTTCTTACCGATTAACAAGCCAATATTTGTTTACGATACAAACACCGATATCTCACCAACCATATTTATTTGGGCCCCCACTCCTTTGTAATTAATTCCTGTTTAGCCATTACCATAGTCTTACTTGGTACGTCGTCATAGAGGATCACTCCTGGACCAACAACACTATATGAACCGATGCGTCTTCCGGGCATTATCATCGCATTGACACCAGTTCGGCAATAATCACCCATGTAAGTTTCGTTTGCCCCATAAGTTGGAATTTCAAGATGTCCATCTACTTCAATCTGTGTGTCACGGTCGTCAAAACGCAATGTACCGCAGACAGTTGCAGCACCTATATCTGTTGCGCTTCCAAACACACCAGACATTTCACAATAGTGATATAGATATACCTTATTGAACAGCACACCGGACATCTCAGCACCATGTCCTATGATGCATCTATTACCTATGGAACTGCTTTGAACCAGGCAATAATCATGTATTCGACACTTGTCCCCAATAAATGTATGTCCCTTGATGATTGCACCGTTCGTTATGTTGTTGTTTGCTCCAGCAATCAGTGTGCCGTCTACAACGACGCGTGGACCAATGACTGTGTTTTCTCCCAAAACAACATGTCCGTTAATTTCTGCTGAATCAGATATTTTAGCAGTATTTGTAATGTGATTGTCATTAACTTGTGCTGTCAGGAACTCTACATAACGTCGGTTTGCTTCCAATACATGCCAAGGTTTATCTACATCAATAAAAAAACCTTTTGTGTCAATTGCCAAAACATCTGTCCCATCGTCAATCATCAGTTGTAAAGATTGTGCGATTTCTGCTTCTGGTGGTGGCATTCCTCCTACAGGAACGTTTATGACAATCCATGGATTTCTTAATAGGTATTGTGTTGCAGATGTCTTAAATGCAAATATACCGCATAGACGATGTGAACCTCCACGTGGATGTCCTTCAATTCCGACTAAACACCCATTTTTGGTATTTGCACAGAGCCAATTACTGGCATCCTCATCGTCAAGGGGTTGAACTAATGTTGCAACTTCTGCATTTTGATTGTAAAATTCTTTAACTATATAACGGATATTGTTTGGATCGGTTACAATATCTCCATAAATGACAAGATAATCTTCATCTTCTATGTGTTTTAGAGCAGTTAGAACAGCATCTGCTGTGCCTTCTGGTTGTTTCTGTGTGACGAATTCGACATTCTGCAAATCTGCAACGGCACCCCTTACCTGTTGAGCGTAATGTCCTACCACTACTATAATTCTTGTGATACCTATTTCAATAAGGTTCTCTACAATTCGGCGTATTATCGGCTTATTTGCAATTGGAATAGTACATTTCTGTCGAAATTCACCGTAGGGCCATACTTTTCTACCTAATCCTGCTGCTAAGACGATTGCGTTTTGCATATCAACCCAATACTATTATGATTAAACCTTATGCTGACCTTTGCAGAATTAACGAAAGAAAGGTAGCATAAGGTTAGGTTCATTACTATCAGATTTAACATTTATTTCATGTGTGTAATTATAAACGGTGCAAGTTCTGTCAATACCTGAATAGGTGATTTTTTGTCAGAGAGCAAAACTTCTAACATTCCCTGATTTTTATTCACTGTTACCCATGCTACAATTGAAGATAAATCATCGGGAAGTTTATTCAATTCATCAACCGGTATTGCTCCAGCTGTTAACTCTAACAATTTCAACAGATTGATTGTTGCGACCGCAAGTGGTGCTTTCGGTACCTTCTTTAGGAAAGATGGTTTCTCCTTTTTTGCAAGTCCGTCAATGTTTGATTGCATCTGTTCTTCAGAAAAACATAAAAAAGATAATCCATCCTTCTCAACATAGTGAATATTAGAAGCAAACACTGACACATCAGTTTCTTTGTATTGATACTTTGAAATTGATGTGTTCTGTAAGTTGGAAAGACTATTTCCCAATTGTTCCCATTTTTGTGGTTTGCTTGGAGAGAAAATGAGACTGCCTGGGGTATGAACATTGGCTGCATCAATATAAAGGTTGTTTTCTAATTGAATATCAAGACTATTCAAAGCATTCGGTTCAAACATTGCCAAATCGTTGACAGAGAGTGCTATTTCACCCGTTAAACTGGCAATAACATCTTCTTCAAAATTAAGATTCAGCAATCCTTCAAGATAGGTTATAAACTGATATACTTCATCGGAGTCCTCGTTTGCTAATGCGTCTTGAATCATCTCCCATCCGGTTTCCATTATACCGGGGGCAACTGCTACAAATAAATCTTCATCACCAGATAAACTATTTAATGTATTTAACTCTTGACCCGTCTTTAGAAAACGTGTAGGGATGCTTTCAGGAAAATTTGAATCAAATTTTGTATAAACTTGAAGTAACGGTCCGACTTCTAATAGATTGAGACCCGCACCTATCTTTGAAAATGGTTGAAATTGTACACGTATTTCAGGTTCAATATCATCCATTAGAGTAAGAATTCTTTGAAGTTCACAATAAACCTTAACTTGTTCTAATTTGATTTTATCAAAGACTTCAACAAAAGAGTCTTTTTCCTTGATAGATTCAGATTTCTTTCGGTAAGTATCAATAAATTTTTGAAAACTATTAGTGCCTATACCTACAACGAGGAAATCTCCTACAAATCCATAAGTTATTTCGGCATCTGCATCCATTTCGAGTATACTATATTTTACATTTCTATGTTCCCCTGCATCAATGTTTAATGTGCCGCCAGACATACCAATAAATCCTGTTAGGATATTGGTTAATCTTTGTAATTCAGCAAGGTTACCTCCTGAATGTATAACAAAACCCCCACGGGGTTGGCCAATTGCCCGTTGCCACATGGCTATACCAATTTGGTATCCCACAGAGTCTATGACGCTGAAAAGATTTGTACCGATGATACCTTCCATAAACAGAAGTCCTTCTTGCATTTCCTGCATTTCTTGTTCATCTACGAGTTGGTTTTTTAGATTATCCCAATTCTCAGACATACTAAGCTCGCTAACGATTTCATCTAAATTGTTAAATTGAGCATAGATGATACTTTCTTTTGGTATAAAGTCAGTTACTTTGGCTGCATAACCTGTAACAGGCAAACTGAAAATGAGTGTCGCAAGAATGATACAAGTAAGTACGTATTTGTAGGGTGATAATAACGATTCAAGTTTTTGTAAAATGATTTTGGTTTGCATTAGTAAGCCTCCATTTTATGGGACACGTATATCTTCCACCAATGTTTGTACCTCTTCTGGTGGTGGCGATGTGAATTTAGACACGACAATAGCGACGACAAAGTTTAGTATCATACCGATAGTACCGATACCTTCAGGGGAAATACCCCATAGCCAATATTCCGGTTTGTTTAGGTCTTTATTGATATAATTGAAGAATATAATATATGCTGCAGTGAAGGTAATGCCAACTATCATACCTGCAACTGCACCAGCTTTGTTCATCCGTTTGGAAAAGATACCCAAGACGATTGCGGGGAAGAACGAACTTGCGGCGAGTCCAAAAGCGAAAGCAACAACTTGTGATACAAATCCAGGTGGATTTATCCCCAGATACCCAGCGATGCATACTGCAAAACCTGCTGCAATACGCGCTGCAAGGAGTTCGTTTTTTTCAGATAAATCTGGTTTGATACAACCCTTTAGTAGGTCATGTGCAATTGCAGTTGATATAACCAACAGCAAACCCGCAGCAGTAGACAAAGCGGCTGCCAAACCACCCGCAGCAACTAAACCTACAATCCAATTCGGTAGATTAGCAATTTCTGGATTCGCCAATACCATAATATCAGGATCAATTTTCAGTTCATTCTCAATTTTAGATTTAGGGCCACGATACTGTATCACTCCATCTTTATTTTTGTCATCAAATTGAATTAAATCCGTTTTCTCCCAGTTCTTGAACCATTCTGGCATATCCTCATAATTTGCACCTGCTAATTCCCCATCTTGTTCTTGAGTTACAGTCGTTAGGAGATTAGTGCGTGCATAAATGGCAACGGCTGGTGCTGTTGTGTAGAGAATAGCAATGAAGAGTAATGCCCATCCCGCAGAAATACGTGCTTCTGATGCTTTACGGACAGTATAAAAACGTATAATAACATGTGGGAGGCCTGCAGTACCTAACATCAAAGCAGCAGTGATGAAAAAGACATCAATTGTAGACTTAGTACCATCAGTGTATTTGTCAAAACCCAGTGCTTCATGCAGTCCATTGAGTCGATCTAAAAGGTAAACACCTGATTCGTCTGCTGCCCCCAAACCCAACTGAGGTATAGGATTGTTGGTTACTAAAATCGAAATGAATATTGCAGGCACCAGGTATGCAAAAATCAGAACACAATACTGTGCAACCTGTGTATAGGTGATACCCTTCATGCCTCCAAGTACGGCATAGAAAAAGACAATCCCCATACCAATAACAACACCGATGGTAACATTGACATTAAGGAACCGAGAAAAGACAATCCCTACGCCGCGCATCTGTCCCGCGACATAAGTGAAGGAGACAAAAATAGCACAAACAACTGCGACTATCCGTGCTAACTGCGAATAATACCTATCTCCAACAAAGTCAGGAACTGTGTATTTTCCAAATTTTCGCAGATAGGGTGCAATTAGGAGAGCAAGCAAAACGTAACCACCTGTCCATCCCAACAAGTAGACTGATCCATCGCGTCCGAGAAATGCGATCATACCCGCCATTGAAATGAAGGAGGCTGCACTCATCCAGTCCGCAGCTGTTGCCATTCCATTGACTATCGGATGCACGTTGCTTCCTGCAATGTAGAAGTCTCCTGTGGAACGCGCTTTTGACCAGATAGCGACTCCGATATACAGCGCAAAGGAGAGACCCACCATTACGAATGTCCAGGCTTGTACGTTCATTCTTCTTCTCCTTCCTCCGCATCGCCTATATCTGCGCGATACTTTTTATCTAAACGGTTCATTAACCATGCATAGACAAAAATGAGTTCAACGAAAATCCAAATAGATGCTTGTTGTGCAAAATAAAACCCAAGTCTATATCCACCGAACGTTATTTTGTCCAGTTGTTCAACAAAAACTATTGAACACAAATAGGATGTGACGAACCAGATGCCAAGTAGGATAGCAAGATACTGCAGGTTTTTCCGCCAATATGCGCGGTTTTTCTCATGAGTCGTCAAAAAGTTATCCTCCACTGCGGTGTTGGTTATTCCTAAAAAATATGTAATATCAAAATTCAATAATACTAGAATAGTGTAATTTTGTCAATAGTTCTCAGGAAACATCAGACGTTCAACATGCTCAATCAAGATATGCAGAACTTTTATATGTATTTCTTGTATTCTGTCTGCTGTTGCTCCAGGGGCAATTAGATAACTATTGCAGTAATGTTTGAGTTTTCCTCCATCTCTCCCAAGTAGTCCGAACACAAACATCTTTTTGGTTTTTGCTGCCTCTGCCGCACGAATTATATTCTCAGAATTCCCACTCGTAGATAACACAACTAACATATCATCTGTATCACCCAATGCCAATAATGGACGCGCGAATACCTCAGAAAAACCGAAATCGTTTGCGGTACAAGTGATGTGCGCAGAATCATTCAAGGCAATTACAGGAAGGGGTTTCCTGTTGTCTCGAAACCTGCCAGTGCATTCTTCTGCAAAGTGGATAGCATCACACATACTCCCACCATTACCGCAAGTAAATATTCTACCTCGGTTCTCAAATATATCACGCATCAGAGCTGCTGTCTCTGCAATTACTGTGATGTTGTGAGAATTCTGTATAAACTGACTGAGTGAGTCCTTCGCGTCTAACAACGCCGCACGAATACTGGATGATATTTCCATCAATTAATCCTCATAAATATAAAACGATATTATTTCTATTATTGAAACCTTTGGGTTACTTTACTTTGACGACAACAAGCGTTATATCGTCTTCCTGCGGTTTTCCTTGTGCCCAAGAACTGCTTGCATCAAACATGTGTCTGATAATTGCTTTTGGAGATTTATCTGCAACTTCTGTAAAAAGTTCCTTCGTTTTTGGGTAGTCTAACATTTCATTTTCGGGATTCAACATTTCCGGTAAACCATCACTCATCAGCAGGACAGTATCACCGGGCTGAAGTTCAAACGATGCTTCTTCTCGCTCGGTTCCAATAACCCCGCCCAACGGCATTCCTTCAAGAAGTATCTCTTCCACCATGTTATCGTCTGATCTATAGATGAGAGGTGGTGGCATCCCTGCACCCGTCAGCGTCATTCTATTGTCCACAAAAGTAGCGAGTGTCATTGCCATGTATAACCTTTTCAGATTCATACTCCTAATACCTTGTGAGATACGTTCGAGTGTGGCAAGGTTTCCTGCTCCTGGTGCGGATGTTTTGAAAAGACTCTTGACAGCGGAAACCACAAGACCTGCGTTCATACCGTGACCTGTGGCATCTCCGATTGCAATAGTGAGTTGACCGTCGTCAGTGAGATTAAAGTCGTAATAGTCGCCACCGACCTCTGTTGCCGGCCGCATTTCAAAAGCTACATCAAGATTCGGAAGTTCAGGTGGGGCATCTGGTAGCATTGACATTTGAAGTTCGCGTGCTTCTTCCAATTCCTCTGTTTTGCGAGTGTTTTCGACTTCCAAGAGTTGGCGTTCAAGTTCCTCAGTCTCAAGTTTTCGTCTCGTTCGAGAAAAGTTGCGAGCAAGATAAATCGACATTGAAAAAAGTGGTGCAAGGAATAAAATGATTACTCCTAATTCCCAGTTAATTCTGAATCCTGTTCGCGCCGCGATAAAACCGAATATGAATGGTAGGATTATAGGGACGAGTGAACCAAGTCCAAATATCCACGCGCCATCTTTTTTCTTAAAGATTGCAACAATGATGACTCTGACAATCTCTAAAAACGACAAAATCGTAAATAGAAATAAGAGAAAAACCCCTAATCCTGCGTTGATATTAGACACATAAGAACTCGTAATATCAAACGTGTATTTATCAATATTAAATAGATTGACACAAAGGGTAACAACCCACCCTATAAGAAAGAACCAAGAGAGTTTGGGCAGCTTTGGATAAAAGAGGGTATAGAGGAATAACTTTCCCGACACAAATATTAGTACATATACGCAGATAAGTAGCCGAAGCAAAAACAGAATTTGTGTGTTGCTTGTCGTCCACAGAATAAATTGGAATGTAAGAAAAATAAATGCCCCGATGCTCCCTGTTGATATCGCGAAATAGAGGTTTTCCCTTGCACGGGGATAAAAGAAAAACAGCAATAGATGCTGCAGCATGAGAAAAACGGTAATCGCTGTCCATACCATCTGTAAGGTAGTGCCTCCGCGAATAATGCTGACACGCCCTTTAATGCTTTCATCCAATGGTGCAACTACAAGCCAAAATCCAAGCGCAGACGAGAAGTTGGAATACCGAACTGCAATCACATGGTCAGATTTACCGGAAAACGTGATGACCTGTGGGTTTCGCTCCCAATAAGGTTCTTCTTCCTCTTTCTGTGTTCCTACTGTCCCAAATTCATAAATCAACTCGCCATCAAGATAGATTTCAGAAGCACCCGCATGATATACCACTTGGAGTGCCAACGGGGTATTCCAGAGCTGTTTATCAGGAACGGACACGTGTAGTCTGAACCAACCTATTCCCTCCCACTCGCTTTCGAATTTTTTATTTTGAAGCACCAGTGTATCAAGTGTACCACCGGATGCCCACTCGGTATCATCAAAAGTTGGACTTGCCCATTCTGGATTGTCACCCGGATGATACTTCCAAGGATAAACTGATAATTCTAAGTCAGAATTCGCTTCGTTTAATTTCAGCACAAGTTTGTCAGGAATAGTTTCGCTGTCTTGTGCTACTACTTGGGCAATGAATCCGAACACCACTAAAACGAGAGGGAATATTAGAATAAACTTGTGTTTCATATTTCGGATTTTCTGGAATATTTTATACCAATTTTAATTATTTTTATTTCATTCTTCCGTAGGTCGGGTAGAGCTTGCGAAACCCGACAGGATAACCACAATCAACACATGTCGGGTTTCGCAAGCTCTACCCGACCTACGGAAATGGTATATTATAAAGTAAAAATGGTATTACTTCAAACGTTAGCTTTTTGTAATATTGTAATGTAACTTAATGTATGTATTTTGAGAATCTTTTACGAGAAAAATAAAAATTTGAAAACTTTACCATGTATCACGTACACTAACACCTTCTTCTGCCAGATAGGTTTTGATACTGTCAATCGTGAATTCTCCATAGTGTGTAATAGAAGCAACAATTGCAGCATCAGTATTGCTTTGGACAAAAACATCACGCAAATGTTGCGGATTACCTGCTCCACCAGAAGCAATGACAGGTACAGAAACAAGGTCAGCAATTGCTCCTGTTAAGTCTAACTCATATCCTGCTTTAGTTCCATCTGCATCTATACTGTTTACGACAATTTCACCAGCACCTAAGTCTACACCTCTTGTTGACCATTCTAATGCATCCCATCCGACAGGTGTTCGTCCACCATCAATATAGATTTCATAGCCGCTTGGAATTTTATCGCTTTTGGGAACTTTTTTAACCTGCATGCTCAATACAACACATTGACTTCCAAATGCACGCGCGCCTTCTGCAATTATATCAGGGTTTCGTACTGCCCCAGAATCTATACTCACCTTTTCTGCTCCCGCAAGTAGTACTCGCCGCATATCTTCAAGTGTTCGCAACCCACCACCAACAGAAAATGGGATGAATATTTCTGACGTAACAGCAGAAACAACATCTATCATAATATCTCTACGTTCATTGCTTGCAGTAATGTCGTAAAAGACAAGTTCATCAGCACCACCTTCATAATAAAATCGCGCCATCTCAACAGGATCACCCACATCAACATTTCCTTTGAATGCTATGCCTTTTGTCACCTTTCCAGCACGAACATCTAAACATGGAATAATACGTTTTGTTAGCATATAATCAACCTAAATCTCAATACTATTGTTTGTGTATTTTTCGTTTGAATATATTCAATATATCATCGAATTCAGTAACCTTCAAGAGTTTATACATCACTGCCAGTGTTAAAAGGCTAAAACCAATCGGTGCAAATACATTGACGATGCGCGGACCAGTCCCCACATTTCCAAGTAAGTCATTTTCAATTATGCCGTGTGTTAACCAGCACACAATGCCCATTATTGCTGAAGCAATGAGTATTTTTAATGTTAAAGGTGCCATTGACCAAAGTCCTAATCGTCCAACATTTCGTCTTAGCAACATTAGCAAAATTCCGCCATTAAGTGTTCCTGTGAAAACAGTAGAAAACACGACAGCACGCGGATCAAAAAAATATTCGCGAAAAATAAAAAAGTAGTTCAAACAGATGTTAAGTGCAACCCCACAAAGACTTACGATCACAGGTGCGCGTATGTCTTTGTGAGCATAAAACCCATCTGTAACAATCTTTAATGCAGAAAAACCGCACAATCCGAATGCATAGACAAACAAAACGCGACCTGTCTCAATGGTGTCTGCTTCTGAGAATGCACCGCGTTCATAGAGCAACCGACAGATCGGTTCTGACAACACCATCAACCCAATTGATGCAGGTAAAATCACAGTCAACATCAAGCGTAACGCATAACTGAGTGCGTTGCGAAATTGTTCAGTTTCACCAGCGTTAGCATATTTTGCCAGTTGTGGTAGGGCGACCGTTGAAATTGCTACACCAAAAATACCAAGCGGGAGATGCATGATTCGGTACGCACCCTGCATCCAGGGCAACCATTCATCTTCAGATGTAATAAACCAAGTATTTGTGAGTTGATTTATCGGTAC
The DNA here is from genome assembly GCA_012270795.1 of Candidatus Poribacteria bacterium. Classification (GTDB taxonomy): domain Bacteria; phylum Poribacteria; class WGA-4E; order WGA-4E; family WGA-3G; genus MSPOR6. The sequence goes on along the minus strand of JAAXHO010000107.1, from coordinate 22,101 downwards.
CGCTGCCACACCTAAAATCGCAGGTCCAATCAACCGAAGCACCTCAAGCACTCTCGGATCTCTGAAACTCAGAAGTGGTTGATAACGAAATCCAACACGATACATGGATGGCACTTGAATCAGGAATTGGGCGATACCACCGACAAGAACACCCGCTGCCATACCCGTCGTCGGGTGCATACCGTACCTTCGAAAAAGATAGTATCCTCCCACACCAATTATGAGTGAACTCAGATTAAAAAAGGATGAGGCACAGGCAGGAATCCCAAATCTTCCCTTACTGTTCAATAATCCCATTGCTATTGCAGCGAGCGATACAAATAGAAGGTAGGGAAACATCAGTTGCGTAAGGTATATTGTCAATTCAACCTTAGTGTCAAATCCATAATGTTCGCTGCTGTTTAATATCTCATCAAAATCATCGCGTGCTAAGAGATCAACAATATTCGGTGCAAAAAAGATACCCAATAAGATTATACCCAACAATATAATACATGTCAGATTGAAGATGCGGTTTGTCAGATTCCATGCCGCTTCTTCTCCATCTTCAGCTTCGGTAGCGACGAATGTCGTAATGAACGCCTTGCTCAATATGCCTTCACCGAACATATCCCGCAGGAAATTAGGTATACGGAATGCCAGATGAAACGCACCAGCCCCCAATTTTGTAGGGAAATAATAGAATATCGCAATTTCGCGCGCCAGACCTAACAAGCGTGAACCCATCACAGCGAGACTGACAATACCAGCCGCACGAGTTACCTCTTGATTCTGTTCCTGAGTAGATTTGGATTCATTCTCTTCCATATAATGTTACTGTCATTTTTATAGTTTGTAACGACATATCTAAAAAAGCTAATATTTCATTCAATAACGTATTCAATAACGTATATAGTTTTGCTTACTATAATTGATTTGATGCTTGACTTATGTTTTGAATTCATATAAATTCTAAGTCAATACCAAAAGGAGATTCACAATGCAAGAAAAGAAATACTTTTCGGTTGAAGAAGCCAATGAATGTATACCTGAATTAATTAGTGATATTACACTGTTACTTAAGCTGAAAGAGGAATTGGAAAAACTACATGCAAAACTGACACCTTTTTTAGAAGTAATTCCAACGAACGGTGGTAGTAAAGACGCACTCAAACTAATGCAAATTGGAGAAGAATTCAGAAGAATTGTTGAAAGCATACAAGAACGTGGATGTTACCTCAAAGGACTTGAACCTGCTCTAATTGATTTTCCACATCTGCGAGATGGCAAGGAGGTATATCTCTGCTGGCGTTATGGAGAAAGGGAGATTCGTTATTGGCATGAAATTCATGATGGATTTACAGGACGAAAACCTTTGTAGAATCTATCTCATACATGGTAGGAGGGGTTTCTAACCCCGATTTACCCGACACATGATCCGGTGAATTTGGACAAAATCGCATTTATGAGATAAGTTGTAATCAATTCAAAAAATAAAAGTGATTGGTCGGTCCATGTCCTTTTCCAATATTCAGCGCATGTTCAATCGCTTTCGTAATATATTCTTTTGCCTTATGTATTGCAGTAATTAAATCCTTTCCCTGTCCCAAATGTGTTGCAATCGCAGCTGAGTAAGTACATCCTGTTCCATGTGTATTTTTTGTATAAATTCGTTCCGCTTCAAAAAATGACCAGCCACCTTCACAATATAAGACATCGATTGCTCTGTTATCACCAAGATGTCCCCCTTTTACAAGAACTGCATGACAACCCAGTTTTGCTATAGACTTTGCAGCAAGTTTTGCATCGTCAGTTGATACAATTTCCTGTTCTGAAAGGAGTTCTGCCTCGTGGATGTTTGGTGTAATAACCGTCGCAAGAGGAATTAACGCATGCATCAGACTATTGATGGCTTCTGCTTTCAAAAGTGGATACTTACTCTTAGATATCATGACAGGGTCTACTACGATTGATGCAGGTTTGTATTCCTGTAGTTTTCGTGAAACCAATTCCACAATGGATGAGGATGACAACATCCCGGTTTTTACACTGACTATGTCAAGGTCAGAAAAGACTGCATCAAGCTGCGCTTCAATCAACGGAATCGGCAAATCATAAGCATCAGTGACTGTTACCGTATTTTGTGCGGTTACAGAAGTAATCGCAGACAATGCATAGCCACCATTAGCGGATATTGCCTTAATATCCGCTTGTATTCCCGCACCTCCCCCTGAATCTGAACCCGCAATTGTTAGTATCTGTTTCATATTCTCCCCTTATTATTTTATTGAAGCAGAATTGTGTATAGAATTATTGTATTTATAAACCACTTCTCTGACTTCAAATTATACCACTGTTAATGTACTTTGGTCAAGCAATCAAAAAAAGTAAGCAGGGTTATTTATGGTAAATTATACAATTAATTCTACATTATGAGTTGTAGGAGCGACCTCCTGGTCGCGACCGGGAAGTCGTTCCTACAACTCATAAAGTAGAATTAATTCCATAATCTACCATAAATAACCCTGAAGAGTAAGGGTGTGTAAAGTTTTTGTATAGAAATTCTGCCAAAAATCCAAATACACATTAATCTTATTGGAAATCCCAATAAACAAACACAATAAAACAAAGGGGCCTAACACCACATAATGTATAATATTACTATGAAAAATAAAAACTCAATATCTCAACTCAAAATACACCTTAAAATGAGGAAAATTTCCCGAGAAAAAACTGTTCCAAAAACCTGAAAAATGAAAAACCAGAAAAATTTTTTACGTTTTCGAAAAAAACCTTTGTCAGACCTTGATACAACTGGGATGAAAGCCAATTTTCAAAACATACCACGTGGTATGTTTTGAAAAATTTTAGTTATCAATAAATTGTATGTATAATCTCATTAATTCAACAAAAAAATAAACAAAAAATGTAATGTACAAAAACTTTACACACCCAAAAAGAGTAACTAAAATTCCATTGACACCTAAATACAGTATATGATAATCTGTATTTATCAATGTGTTTTAATGAATTTGTGTGATATAATGCGAAACATCAAACTTATACTTGAATATGATGGGACGAATTACAACGGATGGCAGAAGCAGCCCAACATGCCAACAATTCAAGGAGCAGTTGAGGAAGCACTCACACAATTAACCAGAACTTCAATACATATAATTGGGGCAGGTAGAACTGATACGGGTGTTCACGCTGAAGGACAGGTTGCAAATTTCCACACAGATGTAACAATTCCTGTCATTGCTTTTCAAAAAGGACTGAATACCTTATTACCACACGATATTGTTGTTTCTTCAGCTGCGGAGGTGTCGGCAGATTTTCATGCACGTTTCAGTGCAACAGGTCGTAGATATAGATATACGCTACTAAATCGTGATTACCCATCAGCTCTTACGCGGCATACGGCATATTTCTATCCTAATCATATTGACGTGAATTCAGTCGGTGCAATATGCAATAGTCTTGTTGGAGAAAGGGATTTTTCCTCTTTCCAAAAAACTGGGAGTGACAGGCAAAATCCTGTATGTGAGATTTTTGAAGCACGTTGTTGGAAAACCGATGATTATGTCTATATTGAAATTGAAGCAGATTCTTTCTTGCGAGGGATGGTTCGTGCAATTGTCGGGACAATACTAAATTGTGTCAGACATGATTCAGGCAATGCGGAAAACGCATGTGCACAATTCCACAAAATATTGTCAGAAAAGGACAGATCAATGGCAGGTCCATCTGCTCCTGCTCACGGGCTGTCACTAATTCGTGTTAAATACGATGCCAGATAAGAAAAGAGGTTTATATGAATTACGATCAAGTCTTGAATGAATTAGAAACCCTTGTCAACGAAACCTTTGGTCTTTGGGAACACAACCGAGTCGGTTTCCAATGGCGACACTATACTTGGAACCATACGATGCGCGTCAGAGCGATGAGCATGGAGCTGGGTAGACGCGAAGGAGGAGATGTCAAACTGCTGGAAGTCGCTGGAACGCTACATGACATCACGAAACGTTACGACGGTGTTATACTAACCGATGACAACGGAAAGCGAATACTTGACCACAACGGCTTCTGGCTAAACGAAATGCTCACTCCAGCAGGACAGAACATTGTTACCGAACTTTATGATAAGCATAATTTACATGGAAAGGTTCATCATGAATCTGGTGCTGTCATCACTGAAAACATATTGGCAATGTACGATTTTGATACTGCATTTGTTGAAGCCGCAACGTCTGTTGTATTAGCACACTTGAAGCCAACAAATCTAACTGCTGAAGACTTTAAGTTGTTGTATGGTAACATAGAAAACCAGATCCTTTACGATGCAGACACAATGGACCCGAATGTTGGTTATACAGGCTTTTTCCGCAATATACATATCCATGCATATTTTGCACTTCAACGTGGGAATTTTAATTTAGAGGAGTATGTGAGAAACCTGCCACGTTGGATTAATTCCAAGCAGGAATTTGTTGATAAATTGCTGACTGAATCATCGCGTGAAGTTGCACAAGCCAGACAGGATCGGAACCAACAACTCTTTGCACAAATGGTTTCTGAGTTAGAAGATATGGAAATCAATCGTAAATACGGGTTACTCGGCATTATTGAGTATTTTGTCGGTGAAACAGAAGACCCACATTTCCTAAATCAACTCAATTATTTACAGACTGAATGGCTTCCACAACGACAGCAATGGTTAGCTGAAGAGGAAAAGAGTGAATCTGCACGTCAACGCGCCGAAGCTGCTATCAATCGTGTGAGTGATTTCTTGACCTTGCTTGAACGCGAAGGACGAGGTGAAATATAAGGAGTTAAAAACTATGGAACAGCAACAAACAAGCACCCCTCAAGACTACACACCGATTCTATATCCCGATTACCTTTATCGCTATGATACGGTCGCTGAAAACATCTCTGGTGGATTTTCTGCTGTAACCGATGCTGAAATCCAATATTTTCATCAGAACGGATACCTTGTTATTCAAGATGCGTTCTCAAAAAAGGAAATTCAGGATGCGATTGATGGAATGGTATATCTAATGGATGGGAAAAATCCAGAATTCCGAGGTATTCAATTCGAACCCAAACTTGTTAAATACAAAGATGAAATGAATCCAGATGAACGTCGAGATGCAATTAGAAAGATACACGGTTACATAGAATATGAACCCCGTTTGAAATATATGGCGACTCATTCAGAAATGTTGAGTGTACTTGAAAAAATCATGGACGATAAGCCTCAGTTATATCAAAACATGGCATTGGTAAAGCCACCACACCACGGAACTGAAAAACCGTGGCATCAAGATTGTGCTTATTTCAATGTCAAAAAGGAAACAACGGTCGTTGGTGTGTGGATTGCATTAGACGCAGCTACACCTGAAAATGGATGCATGCACATCATTCCTGGTTCGCATAACGAAGGACCGATGATTCACTTCAAACGTAGAGATTGGCAAATATGCGATACACACGTGCCAGTTGCACGCGATACAATGGTGCTCCTACCACCGGGAGGTTGTCTATTTTGGCATGGGTTGCTACACCATGGCAGTCCAGTAAATCATTCATCGCAACGTCGCCGTGCACTGCAGCTTCATTACAAACCCGCAAGTGCAGTAGACATCACAACTCAGGAAAGAATGGATGTATACGGAAGTGATGGAAAAGATGTTGAATGTTAATATGTGTAAGGGCGGATATTACCGCCCTATATGCATTTCATCATGAAATTTCAATGTATAGAATGTATAGAATGTATAGAATGTTAATACGTTATTTCTTTTGCTCAGGGAACGGTGCTCTTATATCGTAACGTCCCTCTTTAAACACTGGCAATTTACCACCTTCAACCAACAAGTCAAGTGGGTTCGGACGCGTTGTTAACGGAAAGGTAACAACATCTTGGATACGCACAGATTCATAGAATGCCATGAGGATTTCAATCGTACAAAGTCCATGTCTGCCAGCATTTCGGTGTTCGTCAATATCTCCCTCAATCCAAGCCAACATTTCAGAGAATTGATTCGGTTCACCTTGACGCGGTTTGATGGATTGCCAACCAGAGGTTTTACTATTCAAGAGTTCAATTGTCCCATCAGGTCCGCGACGTAGCATCCCATCATCACCATAGACAGCATCGCCACGGAGACCTGGTCCGGGCAGGTCACTCTCATAGATACCACGTATGCCACCTTCAAAACAGATTTCCGCCATGCACTTGTCCTCTGTTCTAACACGACGTTCCCAACGATCTGTTTTCCGTGATACTTGGCCGATAAGCCATTGCGGTTCAGGATCACCGAGGATAAAACGCATTTCGTCAATCTCATGAGTACCCCGATTTAGCAAACCATGTCCATCCCGACGTAACATCGCTTGGGGTTGCCCGATAGCACCTTCTTGGATAAGTCGTCTTGCTTCACAGTTCTGACCACTGAAACGTCTCTGATGTCCGACAACCAATTTTGTGCCATGCTTTTCACATACATCAATCATATCCTGCGCATCACCAACAGACGCAGCCATCGGTTTTTCGGTAATAACCCCAATTGCCCCATTTTCCGCTGCAGCAATTGTCGGTTCTGCACGAACACTTTGCCATGTCGTGATACTAACGATATCAAGTTCCTCTTTTTCACACATCTCTTCAAAATCGGTGTAATATGTCGGTAACGATAACTCATCAGCAAATCTTGATGCAGATTCTTCGCTAATATCTGATGCTGAGACAACCTTTGCGCGACCGCTATTGTTCCAACTCCGCGCATGTCCACGTCCCATACCACCGCAACCGATTACGCCAACCCGATATGTTTTTTCTGCCATCTTCATACCTCATCTTATATATAGAAGTTGATTCTAACGTCAAAGTTTATCAAATAGATGCAGTCATTGCAAGTGAATTTTCAACTACAAATTATGGCATAGAGAATTCATGTGTCTAATTTAACACAATCTTCCAATATATTTTCACTGGACAACAATGTTTGTAACAGATATAATATTGGCATCGTTTATGCAAGAAAGCACATATAATAAAAATACAATAACGTATCAATCTTGTATAAATTGATAAGTAATATGCGGGGAAAATAAAATGCAAAAATTCATCGTCAATGGTGGCACAAAACTGAAAGGAAATGTTAAAATCAGTGGCTCAAAAAATGCTGTCTTACCCATCGCTGTTGCTGCAGCGATTCTGGGAGATAACATCAGTGTACTCCACAATGTTCCCAACCTAACAGATGTAAAGACACTCAGTGCGGTACTTGAAGGACTTGGTGCATCTATAACGCGGAAAAACGGTTCCCTTTATATTGAACCGATCAACCGAATGGAGTTTGAAGCTCCTTATGATTTGGTTCGGCAGATGCGCGCATCCATATATGTCTTGGGACCCCTTGTTGCAAAACTCGGACGCGCAAAGGTTTCTTTCCCTGGTGGATGCGCTATCGGTCCACGTCCAGTTGATTTACACATCCGCGGTTTAGAAAAACTCGGAGCACAGGTTGAAGTAAAAAGAGGGTATATCTATGCACAAGCGGAGCGTTTGATAGGCACTGAAATAGACCTGCTTGGACAGCACGGACCAAGCGTTGGCGCGACCGCAAATGTTATGATGGCAGCAACTTTAGCGGATGGAGAAACAGTTATAAACGGTGCAGCTTGTGAACCGCATATCTGTGACCTCGCAAATTTCCTAAATGCAATGGGAGCAAATATTGATGGAATCGGCACCGCCACATTGAAGATTGAAGGCGTGAGACAATTAAGAGGCACGGAACACAACGTCATTTCCGATGATATTGAAGCAGGGACATTTATGGTTGCAAGTGCAATCACTAATGGCGATGTCTATGTTGAAGGTATTAAACCCCATCAAGTTACTGCTGTAACAAAAAAATTAGTAGCATCAGGTGTGCAATTAGATTGGGATGACAATGGTGTTCGAGTCACTACGCCTGACAAACTAAATGCAATTGATGTTGAAACCGCACCCTTTCCTGGATTTCCTACGGATATGCAGGCACAATTTATGGGATTGCTTAGCCTTGCCACAGGAACAAGCAATATCACAGAAAACGTGCATACTGACCGTTTCATACACGCAGCAGAACTCAACCGAATGGGTGCTGATATAAGACTTGAGGGTCGTAAAGCAATTATATCAGGTGTTTCTTCCCTTAGTGGTGCCCCTGTGATGGCTTCCGATTTGCGCGCCGGTGCTGTGCTTGTTATCGCCGGAATAGCAGCTGCCGGAGAAACTACGGTCTCACGTATCTATCATATTGATAGAGGATACGAAGCAATTGAGAAAAAACTCAAGGCACTCGGTGCGGATATCGTCAGAGTCAACGAAAGCGTTTAAACCTATTATGGTAGATTATGGAATTAATTACACACTATCAATAATACCCCAGAACGGTAGGCGGGGAATGCTATAGAGCATTCATACCGTTGATTTCTTGATTTGCGATTTCCTAATCGCACAGGGACCTACGCGAAAACCTTCAATGAGGCAGATTGGGGTAAATCCGGTGCGAATAGTAAATCGCACCTACCGGGGTATGGAAGTGTGTAATTATTTTCAAATTTCACCATAGTTAGTCTTTATCAGAGTCAATAAACTTGCCATATATTAGGAAGGGCGACTATTTTTTTAAGTCCATAGAAATAATTCATGCTACGCATTTTTGAAACAAACACGCCAGAATGTGATTCCTTTATTACCGATTTAAATGATCGTGGAAAACTCATGGATGAAAACATCCTAAGGACCGTACGACGTACTATCAGCGAGGTACAAGATGAAGGCGATAAAGCAGTCGCTCGATACACACGAAAACTTGATGCCCCACGTTTTTCTACGAAGGGACTACGAGTACGCCCTAACGAATTCAAACAGGCTTACTCCGATGTAGATTCTGATTACGTTGAGGCTATTGTACACGCAAAGGAAAACATTGAAAAATTCCATCAATTACAGATGCGAACTTCTTGGTTATCAACTGAGGAAGATGGTGTTTTGTTAGGACATCTCATTCGTCCGTTAAAACGTGTTGGTGCTTGTGTGCCATCTATAAGTCAACTCCTTGTTTCTTCTTTACTCATGAGTGTAATTCCTGCTATCGTTGCTGGTGTGGAAGAAATTGCTGTTTGTATGGCACCTATGCGGAATAGACGCATAAATCCATACATGTTGGTTGCATCTGCCGAATGTGGAATCGATGAAATATATAAGTGCGGTGGTGCACAAGCCGTCGCAGCACTAGCTTACGGAACAGAGACAATCCCCGCAGTTGATAAAATAGTCGGTCCAGGAAACTTGTATGTCCAAATGGCAAAAAAAGAGGTATACGGACACGTTGACATTGACAAATTAGCAGGACCCAGCGAAATCCTTGTGATTGCTGACAGCACTGCCGATCCTGATTTTGTCGGGGCAGACCTAATTTCACAAGCCGAACACAGCCCAGAATGCTCTGCTATCCTTGTTACTACATCTCTCGGTTTTGCTGAACAGGTCAAAGCTGCGATTGAACTTCAAGCACAAACTCTCCCACGACAATACGAACTTGTCAAAGCATTTGAAAACTACGGTGGGGCATTTGTAGTTGAAGATTTAGCAGAAGCCGTTGAGTTTACAAACAAAATCGCACCAGAACACGTTGAACTCCACATCGAAAACCCACTTGAATGGATTGGAGAAATTCGTAACGCTGGTGCAATCTTTGTGGGACCCTATTCTCCCGAAGCAGTAGGGGACTATATCGCGGGACCAAACCATATCCTACCAACAGGAACAGCAGCTCGTTATGCATCCCCGTTAAGTGTTGACGATTTCATGAAAAAGACAAGTCTCATCTCCTATACCAAGACAGCTTTAGCAAAAGTTACACCTCATGTCGTAAAACTCGCTGAGGTGGAAGGTTTAGAAGGACATGCTGAAGCAATGAAAATCCGTTTCGAAGACGAATAGCAGCACATAAACCTTGATTACCACTATGATACCAAAACATTTTTCTACGAATCTAACAGTTCCTATATCCACATTTTCCATCGTTGGTTACGATCCAAACAATAACGACTTTGGGGTAGCAGTACAATCCAAGTTCTTTGCTGTCGGTGCTGTTGTCCCTTGGGCTGAAGCAGGTGTCGGTGCAATCGCTACGCAAGCTTGGGCAAATACCACCTACGGCCCGAGAGGTTTAGAACTACTAAAGATTGGTCTTACAGCACAACAAACATTAGACCATCTTCTCAGAGATGATGATGACAGAGAATCTCGGCAGGTTGGAATCGTAGACGCAAACGGGACAGTCACTAACTATACTGGAAAAAAATGTAATGATTGGGCAGGGGCTTTTTCTGGACAACACTATACTGCTCAAGGAAATATCCTTGCTGGAGAAGAAGTCGTTGAGGCAATGGGAAAAGCTTATGATGCCACAAAGGGGGAATTGGCTGACAAATTGACGGCTGCCCTTGCAGCTGGACAAGAAAAGGGCGGAGACAAACGTGGCCAGCAATCCGCAGCACTGCTTGTTGTCCGTAAAAACGGTGGATATAGCGGTTTTAATGACCGCTATATTGATCTCCGCGTTGACGATGCAGAAAAACCGATACAAGAACTACAACGACTTTTGGATATTCATAAAAAGTTCTTTCCTCGGTAATTCTTCAAACATATTTCTTAATCAAAAATAACCCAACCCGAACCCATAATAAATTTGACTTCTCAATGTATATATGGTATCATACTTAGTGTTAATTAACATCCTTATCACGTAATTTTGGCAATATGGGGAAGCAGGTCTCCCCTTAGGAGTAAAAATATAAATCATGCCAAATGCCCTATTTATTTATCCAAAATTCCCGCCATCATATTGGGGTTTTAAATATGCCTTAGATTTTCTTGGTAAAAAGTCATCAATGCCACCTCTCGGATTATTGACAATTGCAGGGATGTTTCCCAAAAACTATAACCTAAAAGTCGTGGATATGAATGTTGAACCACTGACTGATGAACATCTTGAGTGGGCAGACATGGTGTTAACATCAACGATGATTGTACAGAAGGATTCACTATACGATGTCGTGCAAAGATGCAATCGCGGAGGCATCCCTATAGTCGCTGGAGGACCACACCCTACCTCTTACTATGACAACATCAAAGAGGAATGCGATGGCACAGTAGATCATTTCCTATTCGGTGAAGTTGAAGAGATTTTTGAAGACTTCCTAACAGATTTTGAGAGTGGTGCTGCAACAGAAATATATCGTGAAAAACGAAAACCAGATATAACAAAAACGCCTCCCCCACGTTATGACCTAATAGATATAAATGCTTACGGGTCAATGGCACTCCAGTTCTCTCGCGGATGTCCTTTCAACTGTGAATTTTGCGATATTACCAAGTTGTTTGGTCGCGTGCCACGCACAAAAACCAATGAACAGATGCTTAATGAGTTTGAAATGTTATATAAACTCGGTTGGACAGGATCAATGTTTGTGGTTGATGACAACTTTATCGGTAACAAACGTGATGCAATGCGACTGCTCCCTGCTGTCAAAGAGTGGCAAGAACAACGCGAATTTCCGTTCTCACTTTATACAGAAGCAAGTGTCAACCTTGTTGAAATCCCCGACATGCTTGATGCAATGAGTATTGCCGGATTTAACATGGTGTTTCTCGGTATTGAAACACCCAATGAAGAGGCACTGATCAGTACATCAAAGGGACAGAACACAAGTAAAGAAGAAGAAGCAGGCAGCTACCTCTTACATGCTATCAGGAAAATACAGCATAAGGGCATGGAGGTAACAGGCGGATTCATTATCGGACTTGATGGTGACAAAGAATTTGATTCACATATCAATTTCATTCAGGAAGCAGGGATTCCTATGGCTATGGCTGGATTGCTTACTGCACTAAAGGAAACAGACCTATGGCATAGACTGAAAATGGAAGATAGATTACTCGTTGAATCCAGCGGTAACAATACCGATATGTCACTGAATTTCGTACCAGAAATGCCACGTGAGAAACTTATTGAAGAATACCGTCGCGTAATATCTACACTATATGATCCGACTTTGAAGAACTATTTTGCACGATGTCTAAAAATGCTTAAACATATGCCTTATACCTCCCATAATGTCAGAAAAATACGTAAACCTGAAATGAAAGCGTTTTTCCGTTCAATTCAACGACAACTCTTTTCTCAACAGGGTTTTGAGTATACCAAATTTCTAATGAAGGTACTAAAACATGACCGTAGGATGTTCCCCGAAGCCGTGCGATTGGCAGTGATGGGGTATCATCTGGAAAAAATCACAAGGCATACTGTCGCAGTTGAAGATTTCAGAACCTTTTTGGGCGGAGAAATGGACACATTCCAAGAAAAGATCGCACAATTTGCTCATATACAAGAGGATCGCATGCACGAAATTCAAAATTACGCTCAGAAAATTAGCAGGCGAGTTAAGAAGAAATACGAAGCCATCCATAAAGATTTTCAGTACGCTGCACATAGTGCGCTTGAGAATTTCCAAAAGTCCATGTTTAAAGCATATTTAGATGCAGAGTTTAAAGCATTTAAAGAGGCAGTCAGTGCTTTTGCAAAAGTCCAAAGTGAACGTCTAAATGAGTTACAGGCATATCTTTGTAGTCTTTTTGCGCGTGTACGCAAACAACAGGCACAATTACACGACGATTTCACGCATTATGTTCAGGATACTTGTGACGCTTTTCAAGAGTCAGTTAAACGTCATATAGAGCAACTCTTCGGTTCAATGCCAGTGCCATTTGAGGAACTGCAACAAAACTGATGGTCATCATGTGTTATTATGGTGCCAATTCAGATTGAGAACCTTTTTTTTACCTATCCGAGTCGTGAAACACCCACGCTTAACGGCATCAATGCTGACATTTTACCTGGCGATTTTTTGCTGCTAACAGGACCCACAGGATGCGGAAAAACGACATTACTCCGCACAATAAATGGGCTAATTCCCTATTCTTCCTCAGGTAAATTGACTGGTAGTGTTCGCTTAAACGGGAAAACCATCTCAACACAAGCACTCACAACCACATGTCAACAGGTGTCCCTACTTTTCCAAAATCCAGATGATCAGCTTTTCTGCACACATGTAGAAGATGAAATTGCTTATGGACTTGAAAATATCGGTTTTCCTTCAGATAAAATAAGACAACGAATTATTTTAGCGTTAGACCAAGTAGGTTTACCCGGATTTGAGAGTAGACGCATTTCGGAGCTTTCAGGAGGTGAAAAACAACGCATCGCACTTGCTGCCCTTTGTGCAATGCAACCACAAGTATTGCTATTGGATGAACCCACCAGCCATCTCGATCCACGCGCCACAAGAGACATCCTAAACATTGTCAAGAAACTCAATGCCGAACACGGTATAACAGTTGTCTTAGCAACACATCAAGTCAAACAGGTAGCGGCATTGTGCAACCGAGTTTGGCTTATACATAAAGGTCAAATTTGCTTAGACTTACCAAAGGCAGAAGCGTTCCGAGACATCTCTCACTTTCACCGATTAGGTGTGCAAGTTCCTGAACAAAATAATTCCCAGATTATCACAGCAACCAAACATGCCACAAAAACGCCAAACCCCGATTCTTTCCTTACCGTCCGAGATCTCAAATATCAATATCCAAACAGCGATAATTTAGCAGTAAACGGTATAACATGCGACATAACGCGGGAAGAAATAATTTCTATAATGGGAGCAAATGGATCCGGGAAAACAACGTTGCTTCATCTCATAGCAGGTCTACTGAAACCTACTTCTGGAGATGTCACAATAGATGGAAAACCAGCGAAACGTCTGAAACTTCATCAGTTAGCAGGCAAAATTGGCATCGTCTTTCAAAATCCGGATCTGTTGCTACAAGCAAAAACCGTCAAGAATGAAATTGCATTTGGTCCCAAGAACCTTAAGATGAAATCCCAATCACTAATAGACCGCGTTGATGAAACAGTCGCTCAATTCAATTTGGAAGATTTCACAGAAGATTCACCCTATTCACTTTCGTGCGGGCAGCGACAACGAGTCGCAGTCGCATCAACGTTTTCCTTGCATCCGGATGTATTCCTGCTTGACGAACCGACTACTGGTCAAGATGAACAACACCTACACAAAATGATGGATCAGCTCTGTGAGCAAGTCCTCCAAGAAAACAAGACTCTAATTTTCGCAACACATAATACAGAACTCACCCATAAATACGCTAACCGTGTGTTGTTACTAAACGATGGTGAAGTGTACTATGATGGATTACCAACAAATATCCCTATTGATCAATGCTTGCTACAATCAGTAATATAAGGAGTAAAAAGTTGACTCACTCCTATTTTTTAGATATTATGTAAGTGTAATCCTGCAACGCAAGTAAAATACTCAATGATTTAACCCTCTATCGTGAAGAAGCATATATAGTAAAGCATATAATTACTTGGACATTTCTGTAGCACAACCTGTTAGGTTGTGCTACAACATCCCCCGGTAGGTTCGGTTTCCTAACCGAACCGAACATAATGTCCAATTAATTCTAAAGTCTACTTAAAAGGCACTATTACATGAACATAGTTATTTACCGTTTGTCAGTTTTACTTTTATGTATAGCTCTCTTGATAGCTCTTGGTTGTGGCTCAGATTCTGAGGATGATGATACTGTAATATCAGGACCAACAGAATTCTTTTCTTCTGTTCCAAAAAACGGCAGCACACTCCATCCAGATGATACTATTTCAGTGTTGTTTACAGAAATTCCCGAAAATCTAACTGTTGCCCCAGGAACTATAAGTGAAATGCAAAATAGAGTAATAACGATTTCAGGTCCTTTGCCTTTAGGTGATATTTCCATAGAACTAACTTGGGCAGACGACACCAAAACCCTTGAATATACAATCGCCCCAGAAGGTATGGTGATGGTCCGTGAAGGTGAGTTCCAAATGGGTAGCAATTCAGATACTGCTTCGGATGACGAGAAACCTGTCCACACTGTTTTTATAGATACCTTCTTCATGGACACACATGAAGTGACGGTTGGTGAATACAAGCGGTTTGTTGAAGAAATGGGACATCGCGAACTTGAATGGGAAGAAATAGTACCCTATGCACCAACTGATGAACACCCAATTGTTTTTGTCAGTTGGCATGATGCAATGGCTTTTGCAACTTGGGCAGGGAAAAGATTACCCACCGAAGCGGAATGGGAGAAGGCAGCCCGCGGCGGTATGATAGCAAAAACATATCCATGGGGAAACCTAACCCCAAATGGGAAACAGTGTAATTTCGCTGATAAGAATCTCGCACACTATTGGTGGGCAGACCAGAAAGCAGATGACGGTTACACATTCACCGCGCCTGTCGGTAACTATCCAGAAAATAATTACGGGTTGTTTGATATGGCTGGAAACGTTTGGGAGTGGTGCCTTGATGAATATGATGCAGGATTTTACGCTGTCTCTGAAGGTGTTAACCCAATTTCAGGTGCAAACACGCCTCAAGAGATAAGCAAAGGTTTTGAAAATGTTGAATCAATTCGGGTGTTACGCGGCGGTTCCTGGATTGTTACCTCAGTGAATGTACGCAATAGTACCCGCTTCATGCTCATGCCAGAAAGTACGAACTATAGTGTCGGGTTCCGTTGTGTAATGGATTTACCGTAAAACTACGTGGAGGATATCCATGAATAGAAAACTATTTTCAATTGGACTTGCATGTCTTATAGCACCTTTTTTCATACCGCATTTTGCACATTCGCAAGATTCTCGTCCGATGGTCCATCTCGTCTACTTCCGCGCAAGCGACACGGCACTCCGTCCCAACGTAGACACGGAAATTGACGCGTTAATGAAGAATGTCCAACGTTTATATGCCGATGAAATGGAACGGCATGGGTATGGCAGAAAAACCTTTCAGATCGAAAGCGACGCGCACGGCAACACCATCGTACATCATGTAGTTGGGAAGTTCACATATTCACATTATATAGAGATAGAAGATTTTGCCTGGGCTCAAGAATCTTCAGAACAGCTCAAATTTCCTAAATGGCGTATCATTGTCTATATGATAGATTCACATGACGAGGAGGAACTACCATTCGGTGCGGGTGGTCATGGTGGAGGAAATAGATTCAGTGGTGCGGCACATATTTACGTATGGTCGTGGTGGGTCATTGCTCACGAAATCGGTCATGCCTTCGGATTACTACACGATTTTCGAGATGGTCGCTATATCATGTCTTACGGACCTGGTCAATCACAGTTGTCTTCATGTGCCGCTGAATTTTTAGATGTTCATCGCTACTTCAATTCTACCGTAAATTCTCTCAATGAGTGGTCTGAACTGTCAATTATAGAGATGCTGCCGCCAAGTCTTGTCTCCCCGCCAAATACTATCCGCCTTCGCTTTAGCGTAACCGATTCGGATGGACTCAAACTGGCACATCTCCATGCACGGGTGTATGATAGAATAGCATCACCGATTACATTGATTGATTGTAAAGCATTAAACGACCGTACAATTATCACCGTTGAATTTGACACAAACGCCTTAACACCAAAAAATGAATCTGTAATCCTTAGAGTTTTTGATGTGCATGGACAAGTAACAGATAAGGCATTTCCTATTGATATCCCAAGCCTACTACCTCCCGCCAAGGTTATCTCAATCCCAGATATAAATTTAGCAACGGCAGTGCAGAAAGAAATTGGAAATATCACGACGCACTCTATACTAAACCTATATAACCTCAACGCTTCCAACAGTGAGATAACAGACCTAACCGGCCTTGAACATGCACACAATCTAAGAAAATTATCCCTTACTGGCAACAACATTTCAGATGTGTCGGTGTTGTCAGGATTGACAAACCTGAATTGGTTGAGTCTTAACAACAACGACATATCAGATATATCTGCACTATCAACGTTGACAAACCTAATTTTGCTGGATCTTAGCAGTAACAACATTACAGATATTTCACCGCTGAAGCCACTGTCAAAACTCACATCCCTAAATCTTTTTGGTAATTCTATATCAGATTTAACCCCACTAACATCGCTTAAGCAACTGATTTACCTTGACCTTCGATTGAACGGAACTATCTCCGATATATCACCATTAGTAGGGTTAAACTTGATAGGCACAGAGCGGGATAAAACAGGACTTCGCCTTGAAGCCAACCCCTTAAACCACGAATCCATTCACACGCATATACCTGTGATGCAAGCAGGAGGAATTGTCGTTACGTTTGACAACATCACGCACCCAGAATTCCTGAAAATATCTGGGGATAAATAAGAAGAACTCGTGGGGAAGACACTGCCTTCACCCTTTATTGTGGAATATCGTGATGCTGATGGGAAGCCAAAAGAGGGTGTGAAAATTTCATTTTCTATAACCGATGGTGAGGGAAAACTGACTGATAAAACTGCCACCACTGACGCTGAAGGTAAAGCACATACCTTCCTACAACTTGGATGGAAACTTGGCACTATCACTGTTAATACGACTGCAGAAGGCATTAACTATCAACTTACCTTCACAGCAAGCGTTGTCCTACCTGAAAATCATGTCTCAGAAGATGTCAATGCCGATGGTGTCGTAGATGTAGAAGACCTTGTGTTAGTCGCTGCCACTATAGGCACAACCCCGCCTGATGGGATAATACCTAACACCGACGTAAATGGTGATGGTGTCGTCAATCATGATGATTTAGCATTGGTCATGACAGCATTAGAAACGGCATCCGCAGCACCTACAGCTGTTTTGACAGCAGCAAACTTGCAAAGATGGATTGACGAAGCGAAGCAACTCACATACAGAGATGAAACATATCTGAAAGGAATTGCTGTACTTGAACAACTACTTGCCTCCTTGTTGCCTCAAAAGACAACACTTTTGGCGAACTATCCAAATCCTTTCAACCCAGAAACGTGGATACCGTATCGCTTAGCAAAGTCTGCAGATGTAACGGTACGTATCTATGCGGTAAACGGCACATTGATTCGGACTTTGGCATTGGGACACAAACCTGCCGGGATTTATAAGCATCGCAACCGTGCAGCATATTGGGATGGCAGAAACGCACAAGGTGAACGCGTCGCAAGCGGAATCTATTATTATACACTCACTGCCGGCGATTTCACATCAACATCAACACGAAAAATGTTGATACGGAAGTAGTATCAAATGACTGGACGCACCCCCAAACTTGAAACACGCACCAAAATCCTCATCATGATGATCTGCGGATGTCTTGTCATTTTGTTGGACAGTCCGTCTTCGCTATTCGCATGTTTTGTGTTAAGTCTGCTTCTTGTAACATCTTCATTTCCATCGATCAGACAGATCCGATTACTGTTGATATTCCTGTTTTTTACAACATGGGGATTGGTCTACAGTCAAGGCATATTTTACAATGCATATCCTCGCACGGTATTGATAACACTTGTCCCTGCTGAGTTCCCACTAATTGGGGAGTGGACAGGTGGGATCCGATTATATCATGAGGGTATGTTTCACGGAATTATCCAGTCACTTAGATTTAACACCACACTTGTCATTGGTTGTTACATAGTTTGGACGACACAACCACGTGATCTTCTTCTTGCATTGGGGCAGCTACGTGTTCCGGGGGCACTTGCCTTCATGGTAACTTCTGCCCTGCATTTCATACCAGTGATTGCAGGTGAAGCATCAACAGTCATCCGTTCACAAAGATTGCGAGGATTTCGTTTTCTGCAAATTAATCTTATATCTACTGTAAAAGGAGTTATCAGCAGTTTCAGACCGATTTTAGCAGGGAATATACGGCACGCAACGAACCTTGGCGAATCTGTTGAAAGCCGCGGATTTTCACCTGAGAATGCAACTCAAAGAACATCATTGCAAAGTTCACAGATGCGGAGTTGGGATTATTGCCTGCTTGGTATGCTTGTAGTATGTTTGATTAGCGTTATCGGTTTGAAGTTAATCTATTTCTGTTATGCAAACGGAATCTATTATGCCTCATGGTTAAGGGGACTGTATACGTTTACACGAGAAGTATTGTAAAGAAAGTCCATGATTCCGCTATCGTCCAACTTCCCATGCCAGATGTTGCAACTCAGGTCCGATGAGTTTTTCCCATGCCAAACGTACTGCAGCATTAGAACCAGGTGTAGAGATAACAACCTTACCACGATAGACACCGGCCGTCGCGCGGGAAAGCATTGCAGCCGCACCGACTTGGTCGTAACTAAACATACGAAAAAGTTCGCCAAAACCTGGCAATGTTTTTTCTAATTTGCGATTAAGCACGTCAAAAGTAGTGTCACGCGGTGCGATTCCAGTGCCGCCGTTGAAAATAATGACTTGTGCATCCGTATCTGCCATTTTATCAAGAACTTCAGATACTTGATCAGGTTCATCTTTGATAATTTGATAGGCAGTTACTTTGTTCCCTTCTGCACTTAGTTGTTCCCGCAAAAAGACAGCGTTTGTGTCTGTTTCGGGTGTACGAGAATCACTCACTGTGACAATCGCAACTGATACAGGTCCTTCTTCAGCTGCAATTTCCCTATGCTGTTGTGTGCTTGTTGATTTGTTCATCAAATTTCCTTTCTTGTTATTTATTGATTGGGATAAGGTTTGTCCAAATGTCTTGGCATCGTAAAGAAGTTACCTAAAGTTTCTTGTGTAAGAGTAACCTGAAAATCATTTGGGTTTGGATGTCCAATCACATAAGCAGTGATACCCAACGATTTACATAACTGAATCGCTTGTTCTGGTGGGGACTTCCCTGTTGTGGGTTCATCGGTCAATATCAACAGATAACGTTTTGCAAATGGGCTGAATTTTACTTGGGGCAGTCCTTCAACGATGGCATCAATGAGATGTTCATCACCACCAAAAGGGTCTTTCAAAAGATTTTCAATTCTGACTTCGTTTAGTGGCATCTGTTTTATATCTACACCATCTATAGTTTTTATAGCGTCTTTTGCTTCAGCAAAACGGATCAATCCGATACGATATTTCAACGGAAAAATTGAAAGTCTACCGATGAGTGTACTTAATCCGAGCATGACAGCTTGTGATTTCCCACTCATACTTCTGCTATAATCTAACATGACAACGATGTCAACATTCGGTTTTGCATAAGAATTGGATGCGGTCCCTGGCTGTCCTCCTATATAGACTATGAGTTTATCATTATCTTTTCTGAAGGTATAAATCTGATTGTTTTGTTGCTCAGTTAGTACCCATCTTTCAGAACGTTGTTGCACATAAGCAATTGAATCTTGTCCAAAATTGCAGTTTTGTGGAAAACTACCGGCGTAAACGTGAAGCGTATTTTCGACTCTCTGAAGTACACATATTTTTTGCGATGAAGGATCACTGAGTGCCCACAAGTCACTTTCTTTTTTCTCCAACACCTTTAAGTTTTCTGAAAGGGAAAGATCCGAATTTAACTCAATCCCATTCTTTACAATTTCCTTTTGAATGTTTTGTAAAGAGATTTTATTGTCTGTTATAGGTAATTCAAACTGTAAACTGAGACTAAACATGGACTTGTGTGCACTCTGGCGGATATCAGTGGCTATATCACGAAATGCTTTGAGAAGTTTCGCGTTTCCTGCACGATTGCTTGGGAGAGAAGTTGGGTTATATGCATGTCCGGGGATGACTTCCCATACGCCTCCGGTCACTTCAGCTAATTTTTGTTGAAATGGTTCTGGAAATCCAAGGACGTTGACTCTAATTTTGTCAAATTTTGATTTTTGTATAACTTTTGTCTGCATATTGGTTTTTGAATCTTTTCCTTTGAAACTGGTAGATGCAGGTTCATCAGTCACAAGTATAAGGTGTTTATTAGCATCCGCGTGAAACTCCATAAAATCCAATGTGTCAACAAGGGCATCAAGAGCATTTTCGTCACCACTGAGTTGTACTTCTTTCATACGCCGCCGAAGTACACCTACATCTGGCATCAGGTTCCGCGTTTTGATTTCTTGTCCCTCTCGTCTGACACTAAACTCTGACATGCCCAAATAATATTCAATGTTAACACGATCAAACGCATCTGTCATACTGTATAGATTTTTTGCAACTTGCTGTATGTTGTCCCGCATACTTGCACTCGTATCAAGAACAAAAACAACATTGACTTTATCGCCTTCTCTTGTACCGATGATGTGATCTGCAATCCGTTCAAGTGCTTCTGCAAAAGGGTTGGATTTATCACTGTCCCCCGATTCATCCCCTTTTCCGCCAACACCTTCAGCAAAACCTTGACCTATGTCTCCAATATCAGCAGTTCCGGTAGATTCAAGTCTGTTGAAACCGCTTTTTCCATCACCTTTGACGCGTTGTCGTAGACTTTCTGTTCCTTTACCGGATGTAATTTCATAAGGACTTTGAACAGATTTTGCAATTGAATCTTCTCGTTTGATTAACTGCTGTGATTGTGTCGTGACATCTGGGAGGTTTGTTGAAGTGTCTGAAACTTTTTCTGTAGCACTGTGCATGAGGACCTTGTCTGATGGACGCACTGTTTCATCGATTAGATTTGATGCTGCTGTAAATTTTACGTGTTGAGGACGGTAATCTGCAAGAGCTTCAGTGCGTTTTGCTGTCATCGCTTTCTTTGGCATGGGGCGTTTTAAACTTCGCCGATTAATATCAGGTTTATTTACATCAAAAATCTCTACACCGATAACATCGTCAATGTTGTAACTCAGTTGCGTATAGTAGAAAAATGTCAGCAGTATTGCGATGCAGACATGAACTATCGCAGCAATCAGACAAGCATTCAATGAACGTTGTTTAGTTTGTTTTTTTATCATGGTTTACTCCTATTGGGTTCTATTCCGTTGACTGCATTTTTTTGCTCATTGAAATGTAATTATTATGATTATATCAGATACTGTCGTAAATTTCAAGGTTGATCACAGAGGCATTCAATTGTCGATTTAGCGCATAATCTAACATAGGTTTCTTAAGGTAGGAGCGACCTTTGGTCGCGACCAAGAAATCAACGGTTATGAATGCCTTATGGCATTCCCCGGGTCG
>JAAXHO010000289.1:36777-39377 GCA_012270795.1 Candidatus Poribacteria bacterium | reverse complement strand
AAATGATGAGGCAATCCTGTAAATCCGAAAATTCTGTAAATCCTGGTTCAGACAAAAAATCCTGAAAATCCCGGGGAATGCCAAAAGGCATTCATACCGTTGATTTGCAAATCCTGGTTCAGACAAAAAAATCCTGGTTCAGACAAAAAATCCGCAAAACCCGAAGAACGCCAAAAAGAATTGACATCAACCATTATTCTGTCTATAATAGATGGAAAGAATATCAAAAACACAAAAGGTAAACCACCTGCAATAAATATAAGACAATGAACATAAAAAAAACCGCATTAATTACGATCTTAGTACTATTCAATCTACAACCAGCGTTGGCACAGTTAGAAGACCCAACGGCTGCACCCTATTCTCCAGTTACACAGGAAGACAACACCGAACAAAATCCTGACACTGTTTCATCATCAGCACAGGAAGAAAAAAACGTAGACAGTGAAGAACAGAATACCGAAGAAATTACGCCTATTAACCCCAATATCACTTCTACAGATGATGCAGATCAGGATTTGAATCCAAAACAAAATGCAACAGAAGTTCAACAGCAAAGTGATAAGACTGAACAAAAACCCTTAAAGTGGGAAGGGCAACGCAGAATTTTCAAACTTGTTAACGATCATCTGTTAGAAACTGATGAGGGTATTACAACGCTAATCATGCTTGCCGGCGACGCAAAAATAAAAGGGACCGTCACAGGAAACGTCCTCATCATCGGTGGAGATGTTGAACTCGGACCGGAGGCACAAATAAAAGGAATGATACATGTCATCGGCGGGAATATCTCAGGAAACCTTGAAGCAGCTGAGAACTACCGTGTCAGCAATCACTGGCGAATCCTACCCGCCGCAGCACATGTCCTTATGCATCCCCAAACAATATGGGACATCAGTAAACATAGGAACTTTCAGCTGACATCCATAAAGTTTGGATTGTTGCTGATTACGTACCTCCTGATCGCACTCGCATTTCCAAAACCAATAAACGCGATAAGCTCCATGTTGACAAGCCGACCAATCAGCAGTATCCTATTTAGCCTCCTCATGTTTGTGATTGTACCAGTTTGTTTCTGGGTAATGATACTTTCCATCGTAGGGTTTCCGTTATTGATATTGTGTCTTTGTCTATTGGTACCAGTGACGTTATGTGGGAAGGCAGCAATCTTCTATACGCTTGGAAGTACACTGCTTGCTGGTAGACTAAAACCGCTCGCTGTCATATTCGGTTTTGTCCCTTACTTCATGGCAACCGAAATACCCCACGTTGACTGGGTGACGTTCCTGCTGTTCAATACAATCGGTGTCGGGCTTTGTGTCCGATGGGCATTGGGTAAAACCTCTTCACAAAACAAAAGTAAAAATATACATTGGTCCGATAGGGTACTTCAATAATGTTTCTTGCATCTCCCATTTTCCTCAGTCTATTCATACTATTACCGCTATTAGCGATATATCTACGGCTGCAACACAAGCAGGGTAAATTACCTGTCATCCACTTCTCCAATCTAGAAGCTGTCCGACAATTACCGCGAACTTACGCTGTCAAACTGCTACCAATACTCAAGATAATAAGATTCATCGTCATAGCACTTCTAATCTTCGCCATCGCCCGACCGCAAAGCTCGCAAAGCCAGCAACACCGATTTGCTGAAGGTATCAATATCTTCTTAGCACTAGATGTGTCTGATAGCATGCGGGCAGAGGATGTCCAAGATACGAACCGCCTACAAACAGCGAAATCGGTTATACGCGATTTTCTTAAGTTACGCCAAAATGATAGAATCGGACTAGTCGTTTTCGCTGGAGAAAGCTTTACTTTGTGCCCACTTACAATGGATTATCCAGTTTTAAAAAGTTTACTTGATGATGTGGAAGTTAGAATGGGAGGCCAACTACAACAAGGCACTGCTATCGGTGACGCAATCGCTACGACTACACACCGACTGCAAACATCAAACGCAAAAACAAAAATCGTCATTCTCTTGACTGATGGCGAAAACAATGCCGGAACAATCGATCCCGGAACAGCAGCAACATTGGCTAAGTCCTTCAATATACGCGTTTATACAATCGGTTTGGGAAAGGAAGGCGGCACCCGCATCCCCTACGAAGATACGACTTTTGGTAAACGTTATACAGATATACTAACATACCTGGACGAAGGAACACTCAAACTGATTTCAAACACAACAGACGCACGGTATTTTCGCGCTACAGACCTGCAATCATTGAAGCACGTCTATACAGAAATTGACCAACTTGAAAAAACAAAATTTAAAGTTATTACCCATACCGAACACAAAGAATTAGCACTATTCTTTCTAATACCCGCTGCCCTACTGTTCGGACTTGAAATGCTATTAGCCAATACAGTACTACGAAAAATTCCGTAAAATCTATTGATCTGGTAAATTAAGTGTGGAGTGGGCATAAATATTTTGATGTTAAAAATTTGATCGTAGGCCGGGTAGAGCGATGCGACACCCATAGGTGTCAGGGTTATTCAGTTTTAAGAGTTTTCCGTTTATTTGTGTTACTATTAGTTTATATCGTAGGTCGGGTAGAGCGCAGCGAAACCTATAAGTGTAAACTTAA
>JAAXHO010000289.1:0-36594 GCA_012270795.1 Candidatus Poribacteria bacterium | reverse complement strand
AGGCTCTTAAGTTTACACTTATAGGTAGAGCGAAGCGAAACCCGACATGCGTTGATTGTGGTTATCCTGTCGGGTTTCGCTTCGCTCTACCCGGGGAGTGCTCTATAGCATTCATACCGTTGATTTGGACCTACGGAAGAATGGAATAAAAATAATTAAAATTGGTATAACATAAATTTTGGATGCATTTCAGCACCAGCGGTGCGAAAGGTGTATAGACGCATAACACCACCCACTAAAGCACCAGCGGTGCGAAAGGTGTATTACAACACACATATTATATACCTGTCACCCCGCTGGGGTTCAGGTCAATGTTGGACAAGGTTTCTATACACATTCCGCCCCTCTGGGGCTATTCCATTTACATGCAGAAACCCTCTTCAGTCCCGCTGAATGCCAGGCGCGCATTCATAGCGTTGATTTGGTAGGGACGATATGTTTATATGTTAAATCAATATATGTGAACAAAATACAAAAAATTATGGTGAATTATTGAAATAATTATACACTTCTTCTGTAGGAGCGACCCGGGGAATGCCATAAGGCATTCATACCGTTGATTTCTTGGTCGCGACCGTGCAATCTCTTCTGTAGGAGCGACCTCTGGTCGCGACCAAAGGTCGCTCCTACAACTCAGAATGTAGGATTAATTGTATAATCCACCATAGTTAACTGGCACAAGTCGTATAATTTAGAATCAACAAAACTATCATACCAACCATTATCGGGAGAATTAAATGAAAAATATCATCGCATGTAATTTAGGAAGTTATCGACAATATGGCACAATTGCTTATGCACACTTAGCCGAAATCGGTTTGACAAATGTTGAAATCAGTGTACCTTCAACTGACGGTGTTGAAACTTTACAATCCGAACTGAAATCGCATGGACTCACCGCAACCAGTCTACTCGGTAGGTGTGATGTCCAATCAGAGACAGTCGTCGAAGACTTCCACCCAACGTTAAAAATCGCAAACGAAATGAACGTCAAAGTGATCTTCGTCAGCGTTCACGCGGGAGAAACAGACAAAAATGTGGTATATGACCGCCTACGCGCTATCGGAGAAAATGCCGAACCATTAAACGTAAAGGTCTGTTTAGAAACACACCCAGACCTGATTCACAATGGGGACATTGCACTTGAAACAATGAAAGCTGTCAACCATCCAAATATCCGTGTCAATTTTGATACCGGCAACGTCTATTTCTACAACCATAATGTAGACGCTGTCACAGAGGTACAGAAAATTGTTGATTATGTCGGAGCTGTTCATCTCAAAGACACAAATGGGGGTTATCGAACATGGCATTTTCCCGCACTCGGTGAAGGGGTCGTCGATTACAAAGCAGTGTTCCAAACATTGAACGATGTCGGTTTCTACGGTCCCTTCACGATGGAATTAGAAGGAATTGAAGGTGAAAACCTTGATGAAGCAGGTGTTAAAGCACGCGTCGCAAATTCACTGCAGCACCTAAAAGACATCGGGGTCATCTAATACCATTTCTAAAATAAAATTTCTCATTAGCTGCGGAGATCTGGTAGGAGCGACCTCCAGGTCGCGACCCGGGGAATGCCTAAATGGCATTCATACCGTTGATTTCTTGATTTACGGTTTCCTAACCGGACCGGCCTTCTATGCCAAATTACCGATTTAATTACTTGAGGGGTGTGCATAAATAAATTTGATTTTTATGCTTATGTCGTAGGTCGGGTAGAGCTTGCGAAACCCGACACAACCGTATCCAGTCTTGCATGTCGGGTTTCGCAAGCTCTACCCGACCTACGAAATCAAAAGGGATAAGGACTAAGAAAGAGTATGAGTCCAAATAAGAAAATTGTGAAGTCTGTCACCACCTATGTTCATTACATATAGTAAAATCTATAATTATCTATACATTTTGCATCTGTCTGCTCTCCCCTTGCTTGCTATTCTTAGCCTCCGCTTGCGGGGGTTGGGGGGTCAGAATAAAGGGGGGTAGTCTTTCATGTGTAAACTTAATTGTGGATTCTACTATAATTTATTAATCGGGTAATATCTTGTTTTTATAATTTTTTAGAGTCGTTGGGTAGTATACATGTTCTTTGTCTGAACCAGGATTTTCAGGATTATCAGATTACAAGGATAAGAGTTTGGTGCATAATGATATTATTCAATAGTTGACATCAAACCGCATCAAAAAACTTTGATGAGAAAAATCCTGCAAATCTGAAAATCCTGTAAATCCTGGTTCAGGCAAGAAACTATGGTGAATTATTTCAATAATTCACCATAAATCGGTAATTTTTCATTATGTATATTCGGAATATGTCAAACGATCTTCAGTCCCGTAGGGACGATATGTTTATAGATAAATGTCATACAACCCTCTTTCAGTCCCGTAGGGACGATATGTTTATAGAAAACTTTTTAACACCTTCTTTAGTCCCGCTGAATACCATACGGGGAATGCCTAAATGGCATTCATACCCGGGGAATGCTATATGAAGATTAACTTATTCTTTCGGTAATTCTAATTTTCCCCAAACTCGGTAGGTGCGGTTTCCTAACCGCACCGATCATCGCTAAGATATTACCGAATTATTTAATTAATCTTCATATAGCATTCATACCGTTGATTTCTTGGTTTAGACCTACAGAAGAATGGAATAAAAAAATAAAATTGGTATTACAACACTGTCCGAAACTCACAGAAAAGGAATTTTATTGTCCATTTCGGCAGCACCAGCGGTGCGACAGGTGTATAGAAATGTCAACAAATCCAGTAACCAAGCACCAGCGGTGCGACAGGTGTATAAAAAAACAATACAAACGAAAACTGTCCAAATTATAGAAATACAAACGTTTTTGTAGGAGATAAGAATGCGATTTCAGAAAAAGGTCGCCCTGGTAACCGGGGCAAGCCGCGGTATTGGAAAAGCAACTGCATTTAAACTTGCCAGTGAAGGGGCATCAGTTGCCGTGCATTATTCCAGGGCAGCTGATAAGGCAAAAAATGTCTGCGCTGAAATCAAAAGCAAATACCGACAGAAAGCAATCCCTGTCCAAACCAATATTTCAGACAGAGACGCTGTAGACAGAATGGTTGCAGAAGTAACTCAAGAATTCGGTAGAATTGACCTGTTAGTCAATAATGCGGGGGATGTCGGGGATATGACGTTTGATGAATTAACACCAGAACATTGGGACAAAATCATATCCATCAACCTCACAGGACCGTTCAATGTGCTGTGGGCAGTGAAGGATGGGATGATAAAACGAAAATTCGGGCGGATTGTCAATGTGTCGTCAATCGCAGCATTGGCTGTACGGCCCGATCAATTGCCTTATGCAGCAGCAAAAGCAGGGATAATTTCACTGACAAAATCATGTTGCGGACCGCTTGCAAAGCACAATATCCGTATCAATTCTGTAGCACCAGGGGCGATTGACACAGATATGCTAAGCGAAGTGTCGCCAGAAATGGTGGAGCATCTCCGTTCTACGACACCCCTTGGCAGACTCGGAGAGCCTTATGAAATGGCGAATGTAATTGCATTCCTATTGAGTGAGGAAGCCAGTTATATCACAGGAGCAACGCTAATTGCCAGCGGAGGACGCATCCTCATACCTTAACTACGAGATATATTCTCTATTTTCCACGTCAAAAACGACAAGGTCTGCTAATACCTCTTACATTCATTCGGTAGGAGCGACCTCCTGGTCGCNNTCGCGACCAGGAGGTCGCTCCTACAAGAACACCTCAACAAATGGGATCTCATACCAATTCTAATAAATATTATGTCATTAAGGAATTCCACTGTTATTGCTGATTGGAGGTCCTCTCTTCGGTAGGAGCGACCTCCAGGTCGCGACCGGGAGGTCGCTCCTACCAGATCTCCGCAGCTAATGAGACATAATATATTAGAAATGGTATCATTTAATTTTGACAACCCAGACTTTAATATAGTATAATACAATTACACATGAAAACAAAAATCATCAGGAATACAAGTATTTTCAGAGAAGGTCAAAAATTATGGTATTGAAAACAAAAACCTATTTTCCTAATGCCGACAAACAGATTAAGTGGTATGTCGTAGATGCGGAAGGACAGGTGCTTGGACGCTTAGCGTCCCGAATTGCACAAATACTCAGAGGAAAACACGACCCAGGTTTCACACCGCATGCAGATTTAGGGTATCGCGTTGCTGTAATCAACGCAGAAAAGGTCGTTGTCACCGGAAATAAGGCTGAACAGAAAACCTATTTCCGACATAGTGGATACCCCGGTGGTGACAAATATAGAACCTATAACGAACAAATGGAACGCAGCCCAGAATTCATTATCACGGCTGCTGTCAAAGGGATGGTACCCAAAAATAGTCTCGGTGCAAAATTGATGAAGGGTCTACGCGTATACAAAGGCCCGAACCATCCGCACCAAGCACAGGAACCAGAAGTTTTAACTTTCTAACAGTTGAGGAATAATATGGCAATTGAACAATATTGGGGAACTGGTAGGCGT
The DNA here is from genome assembly GCA_012270795.1 of Candidatus Poribacteria bacterium. Taxonomy (GTDB): domain Bacteria; phylum Poribacteria; class WGA-4E; order WGA-4E; family WGA-3G; genus MSPOR6. Next base: position 32,085 of record JAAXHO010000289.1, on the reverse strand, counting down.
AAGACTTCGGTCGCGCGGGTTCGAATCATACCGGGTGGCGAAGGTGGAATCGTTGTCAATAAGAAACCTATTGAGGATTATTTCGACCGTTCTGACCACATCCAGGTTGCACGCCGTCCGATTGAACACGTTGAACGTACAGGTGAATTCGCTGTCCATGTGAACGTCCGTGGTGGTGGGAATACAGGACAAGCCGGTGCTATCTCACACGGTCTTGCACGCGCACTCGTGAAAGCAGACGCATCGTTGAAACCTACATTGAAAAAAGGTGGATTTCTTACACGCGATCCGCGGATGGTTGAACGTAAGAAATATGGACAAAAAGGCGCACGCGCACGGTTCCAATTCTCAAAACGTTAATGCTTTTCTGTAGGAGCGATCTCCGTATCACGATATTTCGTCTTCTGTAGGAGCAATCTCCCGATCGCGATTTATAACCCAAATTTAAACTTGAACAACACAGTAGAAGCGTCCTCCAACTTGAGACGCGTAATCAGTTAGGATTTGTATGTCAAACATTGTTATCTTAGGTGCTCAATGGGGTGATGAAAGCAAAGGAAAACTCACCGATGTGTTCGCTGAGAACGCAGATGTCGTCGCACGCTATCAAGGTGGTGACAACGCCGGACACACCATCGTCCTTGGTGATAAAACCTTCATTCTTCATCTGATCCCATCCGGTATCCTCAGACCTAACACCGTAAACGTTATCGGTAATGGTGTTGTCATCAACTTGGAAACACTCTTACGTGAGATTGATGGACTCCAAGCACAAGGTGTTGAAGTTAACAGTGACAATCTGAAGATCAGCGATCGCGCCCATCTTATCATGCCTTACCACAAAATGGTTGAACAGTGGGAACAGATGGGGAGTACCACGAAAATTGGCACAACCTCTCGCGGCATCGGACCGACATACTCCGATAAGATGAACAGACATGCCGGTATTCGTGTCGGAGATCTGCTGGAGTTTGACCACTTCCAAAAGAAACTCGATTACAACCTTGAAACAAAAGCAGATGCCCTTCAATCTGGTGATGTTACACGCCATTCCCTGTTAGAGACATTCTATCGTTATGCAGAGCGGATTAGTCCATACATAACAGACACAGTTGCATACATGCACGAAGTTCTCGCTGCTGATAAGAGAATTCTGTTTGAAGGCGCGCAGGGAACGATGCTGGATATCGATTTTGGTACATATCCTTATGTCACATCATCTAACTGCACTGTAGGCGCGGTATGCACCGGTCTTGGTATAGGACCAAAGGTCATAGAAAATGTAATGGGGGTTTCAAAAGCGTATGTAACACGGGTTGGTGGCGGACCATTTCCCACTGAAATGCCACCCGACTTGGATGAACACATCCGGGACATCGGTAAGGAATACGGGGCAACGACACAGAGACCCAGACGCTGCGGCTGGCTTGACCTTGTGGCACTCCGATATGCAACACAAATTAACGGATTGACTGCCATTGCACTCACAAAACTAGACGTGTTTGATACACTAACAGATATACAAGTCTGTGTCGCATACCGCTATAAAGGTAAAGAGACAACTATTTTCCCAAGCAGTCTGAAAGTGTTGGAAGAGTGTGAACCGGTATATGAAACACTACCCGGTTGGCAACAAGGCTTGACCAAAGCACGTTCCCCAGAGGATATTCCACAGCGAACAAGAGACTACATCAAATATGTCTCTGATTATCTCAATGTACCAATTCCAATTATCTCTGTCGGCCCAGATAGAGAACAGATTGTACAATTGGGAGCTCCACTCTGGTAGGTTATTGCAATAAAACTTTACTTCGCTGTACTTGCACCAAGTTCTTGCATTTTAACTTGACATTTGCCAAAAAAGCGGGTACAATAATATATTGTGAATTTGAGCCGTTAGCTCAGCAGGCAGAGCAACTGACTTTTAATCAGTGGGTCACAGGTTCGATTCCTGTACGGCTCATGTAATATCCTATATGCCCCCGTCGTCTAGCCTGGCCAAGGACACCGCCCTTTCACGGCGGCGACACGAGTTCAAATCTCGTCGGGGGTATCTTCTTTTATAAGGACTTCCGCAGAATAGCAAAACCGATGTTCAATCTATCATAACGGGAGGGACTGTGAGCACAAATACGACACCAGAGGAACGCAAGTATAAACTGACTGATGATGAACTGGCACAGTGGAATAAAAACGGATACTTTGTCCGATTAGATGTTTTCAGCAAAGAAGAAAACGACACTTTAGCGCAAATCGCTGATGACATCGTTGATGGAAAACGTTCCTTCCCAGACTATCATATCTTTCAAAATGCGTTAGTCATAGATGGAAAAGCGGAAGCGGAAGGCATCTATGCAATACACAATATCCAATATGTGAGTTGTAATTGTGAAGAATTCCTTGAGCGAACACGTGATCCGCGTTTGACGGATCCTGTTGTTGACATACTCGGTCCTGATCTCCTCGGCCTCAACAATCTATATATTTGGAAACCACCCAAAATTGGTCTCGGATTCCCGTGGCATCAAGATAAATGGTATTTCAATCACCAATATAAGACTGGAACGACGGTTGCAACGTGGTCTGCGATTGATGATGCGGATAAAGAGAACGGATGTTTATACGTTATCCCTGGTAGCCACAAAGGTGAAGTTCATGACCATTTGAAACTGGAAGGTTCACAACAAGGAGAGTTTCGGCAGGCGGAAGGTGCAAGGGATGAAGATGGTGTTGCGGTTGAAGTTCCTGCTGGGGCGGTCATCTGGTTTAATAGCCAAGTCCTGCACAAGAGCACCGACAACCACAGTGAACGATTCAGGCGTGCCAACATAGCACATTATATCAACGCAAGAGCAGAATGGACACGCCCAGACGCTGTCAACAAGAAACGACCCCCCATGTGGATTCGGGGTAAAACCTATCCGGGTATGGAAGATGAGGTACAACATGATGTTATACCCATTCTGGAATCGGATTAGAATAGGAGATGGACAATCTAACAGAATGTGCTACATTAGAATAAAGCCGTTCTCAATCTGCGGCTTCAGCGAGTTCCAATAAAATAGGTGATTCGACCCGAATTGCATCCTTGATACAAACTTCTTCACAAAGCAAGCAACCGACACAATCCTTCGGTTTCACAAGTCCGCAGATACCAAAGAAACTGTCAGCGTGTTCATTGGTAATTGGGTCTACGATTTCAAGGCACTCCCACGGACAGATTAGCACACAGAAATCACACCCCGAGCAGAGTTCTTCATAAATGACAGCAATTGGTCGTTGAGAGGGAACATTGATAAACTTACACACTCTACCAAATTGATCCCGAATCGCTTCAACTGGACATACCATGCCACATGCACTACAATCAATGCATACATTTGGGTCTATGATGTGCAATTTATTGCGATCGCCAGTGATTGCATCAACCGGACAATTGTCTAAACACTGTATACACCCGATGCATTCGTCAGTTATAAAATACGCCATAACGGTTATACCTCCTAACTTCTATTTTATCACAGTCTAAGATGTGTTGCCACAAGTTCTTCCAATTTTGCCATCCAAGCTTCATGAGAATGCACATCTTCGTAGCGGGACATAATAATCTTTCCATCTTTATCAATCAATACAATTGCTGGACGTAAACGCCAGAAAGCAGTGCCAAATTGCTGTGCTAACGGACCGTTCCAGTCATGACAATCATAAATATGTTGCCCGAGTAAGTTTTCTTTGCGGACTCTGGTGCGGAATTTGTCTTCGTTTGAATGCGAGAATATGCTGACACAAATTACTTCAAATCCCTTTGGATGATATTTCCGATATATTGGTTCCACATCATTTAGCAATTGTTCGGGAAAACCTAAATAAAGCAGGACAACTTTCCCGCGGAATGTAGTAGGTGATATAGGATTTCCATCTATATCAACTGCAGAAAAATCTGGCACCGTATCACCAACCCGCGATGATTCTGTCCAATTTACTTTTGAACCAAACTATCTCCCCTGGAATCGACAGAAATGATTTTTCCATTGCGGTCAATGAGCCACGTAGAAGGAATACTATTTATACCAAAATACTGAGCGAGATCATTTTTCCAACCTTTTCCATCAAAAATCTGGAGCCAAGGAATATCATAATTTTCTATATGTTCCCTCAGTTCTGCTTCGCTATCATCTAAACTTACACTGATAACTTCAAAACCGTTCTTGTGATGTTCTTCGTATACCTGTTTGATATAAGGTATTTCTCCTTTACAGGGACCACACCATTTTGCACAGAAGTTGAGTAGCACCATTTTACCTCGGTAATCAGTAATAGAAATCGGTTTACCGTCAAGTGTGGTTGCTGAAAAATTGGGAATTTCTAATCCTTCCCAGGCTTTTCTACTCCATTTAAACTCTAGATGGTGTTCCCATGGATATTTTTGTGCCTCATCTGTTTGACCTAATGTTTCATAGATATCACCGAGTCCGCGTAATGCATACCAGTCGTCAGGTTCTTTTTCAAGTCTTTGCTGAAACGCTTGTTCTGCTTGCGTAATCAGTGGTTTGCAGATTGCAATCATTTCAGCATTTGCCTCTGGGTGTTGCATCAGTTTTCGATAGATATGGCAAGGCGTTCTGCCGATCTCTTTGTAAAGTTTTGCAAGCCATTCGTACAATTCGGAGCCGCCATGCTGCTGTGCCCATGTATACAACTTTTCAAGTGTTGGCAGCGTGCGTTCAAAGAAGGCATTATCATTATCGCCGTATCGTTTTATTGCGGAGAAGCACATTTCTGCGTCGTTTGGTAACAACTCTATTGCTTGTTCAAGGTATGGGAATTCTTTATCTTCTACAAGAAATGCCAATATCTTTGCTGCAGCTCCGTTGTTCGGTTGTTTTTCGAGTGTCTCTTCAGCGAATTCTCGAAGTTCTATACGCATCACTCTTGGAAAACGTGAGATGTACTTCTGTAGTTCCGCTGGTAAAACCGTCTTCCCATCAACAACACCGACCCCAATACGGGTCTTGAAATACGTTAGAAGTTGTGCTTGGATTTTGGGTGTGAGTTTCCAATTGCGACTTGAGAGTTCATGGTTATCAAGTGAATTGAGATAGGTCTCCCAAAAATCAATCTTTTCGGAAGTTGGATTTCCAAAGTCTTGCTGTTCATCCAATTCTTGAAGCGATTCTTTTTAGAACGCTGCATGTTCCTCATGAAACAAATCTTTACATCTTTTAATCCGAGCATTATATTTTTCAATTTGGTCTCTACGTTCCTTTTGGTTTTCTGGATTGTCGGGGTTTTTCTTGAGTTTCAACAGCTTTTTCTTTGACCTTCCATATACTGTGCCTGGGCTTCTACCGATGTGCTCATAAGCTGACTTTACGTCTTTATAACGATTAGTCGGACCTTCTTTTTTTGCCCATTCATATAGGTTTTCAAGTACAGTGAGGAATAATTCTTCTCCATCAGTTGCTCGGTCTAAAGAGTTATAGTGGAATTCGTTTATGATAAATAAATTCGATCCTGGGTCTCTCTCGGTACCAATTGCACAGCGATATCTATGTGTGTCTGGTATTCAGAGTCTCTTTCTGTCCATGCTATGTTTGCCAAAATTATATTTGCGGCAGCATTTTCTGGGGCTGTTTCAAGAAAACCTTTAGCTAATGCGCGTAGTTTTGGCAGCAACTCTTTTGGAAACCGCCAATAGTAATCGTGAAGACCAGGGGGAAGTGCTGTTTGTCCATCTGTCACACCTTCTTCAATCTTTGTTTGGAGATAGGTAAGGAATTTTTCCTGCATATCTTCATCCATCTCCAATTTACCCCTACCTGATGCGAGTCCGAAGTTGTAGAGTGAATTGAGGAACGTATACCAGAAATCTGTTGAATTGTATTTTTCCATTATAATTGTTCTCCTAAATTGAGTACTATAAAATGCCTACACATCCTCTATAGATGCGTTGCCACAAGTTCTTTCAACCGCGCAGCCCATACTTCAGGTGAATGGATTTTTCCAGATCGTGCTTCAATGATCTTTCCATTCGTATCAATCAGTAGAAGTGAAGGGATTTCTTGAACGGCAAATTGCTGAGCAAGTGGTCCTTGTTTCAATTTGCCTCCATCGTAGATATGGTGTCCTTGATAGTTTTTCTCACTGAGTAATTGGTGAAAATCTTCTTCGTTTTGCTATCCTGCGATGTTGACACCGATAATGTCAAATCCTTTGGTGTGGTATTTTTGATAGACTGTGTCAATATAAGTTAATTCTTTTTCACAGTAATCTTGGCTTGTCCAAAAATAGAGTAGGACAACTTTCCCTTGAAATGCCGAAGGTGATATAGGTTTTCTATTTACATCAACTGCGGAGAATTCTGGGATTACGTTTCCAACCCGCGTTGCTTCAGTCCATTTCACGAGTTGGTCAAGTTGTTCTTTTCTTGTATCCACAGAGATTATTTTTCCATCTCGGTCAATAAGCCACTGGGAAGGCACCTTGGTTACACCAAAATACTGTGCAAGTTCACTTTTCCAACCTTTGCCCTCAAAAATCTGTAGCCACGGAATTTCATGTTCCTCAATATATTCACGCAGTTCCGCTTCGCTTTCATCCAGACTGACACCGATAACCTCTAATCCTTTGTCGTGATGTTCCTCATAGACTTTTTTGAGGTAAGGAATTTCTGGGGCACAGAAACCGCACCACTTTGCACAGAAATTAAGCACCAACATTTTGCCGTGGTAATCTGATCCAGATATTGGTGTGCCATCAAGTGCAACAGCACTAAAATCAGGCATCTGTCGTCCTATCCATGCTTGCTGTGCCCATCTGTTTTCGGCAGGCGGTTTCCATGGATATTGCGGTTTCCATGGATATTGTTGTGCTAATTTCGTTTTGCCTAACGTTTCATAAATATCCCCGAGTCCGCGTAATGCATACCAGTCATTGGGTTCGTGTTCCAGACGCTGCTCAAATACTTTTTGTGCTTGCACAATCAATGCTTTATATCTTGCAATTAATTCTGCATTTTCCTTTGGATATTTCATCAACTTCCGGTAACTAACACATGGCGTTGTACCTATCTCTTTGTAAAGTTTTACTAACCAATGGTACAATTCTGATTTACTTTGTCGTTGTGATCTTTCAAATAGCTTTTCAAGTAACGTAAGTGAAATATTGTATCTGATTACATAAAAGCAAATTTCTGGGTCGTTAGGTACCAAAGTTATTGCTTGTTCATTAAATGGATTGTAACCGTTCTGCTCAATTAGTGCTAACATTTTTGCTGCAGCACCGTTTTCAGGCTGTTTATCATATACTTCTTCAGCAAATTCTCTTAGTTCCAGCAGCATTGTGTCAGGGAACAGTGGAACGTACTTCGGAAGTTGTGATGGTAACATTGTCAGGCCGTCAATAACCCCTGCTTCTATTTTTGTCTTGAAGTAAGACAGTAGTTTTTCTTGTATTTTGGGTGTTAATTTCCATCTGGGTACTGCAAGTCCACGGTCTTGTAATGTATTCAGATAAGCCTCCCAAAAATCGGTATTCTCAGATGTTTCATCCTTGAAGATGATTGGGTCGTCGGCTTCTTCTATTAATTTATAAAATGCCGTTTGTTCTACCGCTATCAAATCTCTACATTTCTTAATGCCATCTTCACCTATTTGGCTAATCCTATCCCCTTCTCGTTTTTCCCAATATCGCTGATTGAACGATTTTAGACGTGTATATATTGAATAGGGTGTTACTCTATGTCGGTGATAGAAATATCTCACTTCATGATAGCGTGCCGAATTATCTTGTTGTTTTGCCCACTCAAATATGTTTTCAAGTGCAGCGAAAATAATTGGAAACGCATCAATGGGTCCGTAAGAACCGTGGCTTTTCCTGTACTTATTTATTAAGAGCAGATTCAAACCTGGATCTTTGGGCAGTATTGTTAAAGCTCTTTCCACTAACGGAAAAGCCTCACTGAACTGCATCTCTGTATAAGCAACATTTGCTAATAATGCAAGTGCTGTGCCGTTATCTTGATCAGTATTAAGAAAGCTTTCAGCTAATGACCGTAACTTTGGCAGCATCTCCTTTGGTAAACGCCAACAATAGTCTGACAGGCTTGGGGGGAGTGCGGTTTCCCCGTCGGTAACTCCTTCATCAATTTTTTCTTTGAAATAGGTAAGGAGTTTTTCTGCATCTTTTTGTCAATTTCTGATATGCCACTTTTTATTGTGAGTCCGAGGTTGTCAAGTGAGTTGAGGAATGTGTACCAGAAGTCTGTTGAATTGAATTTATTGAACATTATGGTTCTCCTATATTTTGAATATCAGATTCAGAAAGATATGTTAGTTAGTGTTACGAATTTTTGCGAAGAATGAAGTATTTACAGTGTATCTCATAAATGCGATTTTGTCTAAATTCACCGAATCGTGTTTTTGGTAAATCGGGGTTAGAAACCCCTGCTACCATTTATGAGATAGGTTGTAGGAACTTGGGTTATATCAACTGTTCAACGAGTTGACCAAGTTGTTCACCTCTTGTGTCTACAGAGATGATCGTTCTATCCCGATGAATGAGCCACTGTGATGGGAGACTAATGATACCGAAATACCGGGCAAGTTCTGTATTCCAGCCTTTGCCATCAAAAACTTGTGGCCACGGTATGTCGTTCTCTTTGATATATTCTTGAAGTTCTGCCTCGTTTTCATCAAGACTCACCCCAATAATCTCAAGTCCTTTGTCGTGATATTCCTCATAGACTTTTTTGAGATGTGGTATTTCTGACGCGCAGAACCCGCACCACTTTGCACAGAAGTTTAGCACTAACATTTTGCCGTGGTAATCTGATCCAGATATTGGTGTGCCATCATGAGTGGTTGCTGAAAAATCTGGTAGTTTTCTACCTACCCATGCTTTCTGATTCCACACAGTTTCTATATTTGAATGCCCCTCCCACGGATATTTTTGTGCCAATTCGGTTTCGCCCAAGGCTTCATAGATATCACCGAGTCCGCGTAATGCATACCAATCATCGGGTACTTCTTCAAGACGTTGCTGGAAGGCTTGCTGTGCTTGTTCAATCAGCGGCTTACACCGCTTAATCAACTCAGCGTTTTCATCTGGCTTTTTCATCAGATTACGATAGATATGACAAGGGGTTGTGCCTACCTCTTTGTATAATTTTGCTAACCAACGGAACAATTCGGTTTTACCCTGCGATTGTGCCCCATTGAACAATTTTTCCAGTAGGGACAATTCATCAAGTCCCCTGTTACTGCTCATTGCAAAAAAGCAGATTTCTGGGTCGTTCGGTACCAACTGCACTGCCGGTTCGATGAATGGATTTCCTAACCGAATTGAGTTTGGATTATCATTCTTTTCTACAACGATGGCTAACATTTTTGCTGCAGCACCGTTCTCTGGTTGTTTTTCAAGCATTTCTTCAGCGAATTCCCGGAGTTCTAAATGCATTGCCTTGGGAAAGCGTGGAACATACTCAGGAAGGTCCGATGGTAATGTCGTTAATCCATCAGTAACGCCTTCTTTTATTTTCGTTTTGAAGTATTTCAGTAGTTGATCTTGAACATTTTTGGTAAGTACCCATCTTGGGGTTGAGAGACCACGTTCTATCAGTGTATCAAGGAATGCTTCCCAAAAATTTACATTTTCGGGTGATTCATTGACTATGATTGGTTGTTCTTCTGACGCTTGAATTGCCTCCCTATGAAACGTTTCCTGTTCTGTGTATATCAAAGTGCGGCATTTTTCAATTTCCTCTTTGCATTTTTTAACAACCTCAACTTTTTCTTTCTTTTCCCATCGTGCCTCGATTGATTTAAGGTTTGTGTAAACTGAATAGGGGGTTACCCCCTGTCGAAAATAGAAAGATCTTGCATCTTGAAAGCGTGCAGAATTATCTTGTCGGTTTGTCCACTCCAATACGTTTTCAAGCACAGTGAGAATCGTTTCTTGCACTTCTACAATTTTTGCACCACCATAGTACCGTCTATGTTTGTAAATCATAAGCAAATTCAGGCATGGATCTTTTGGTACCAGTGTTAATGCTTTTTCTACAAACGGCAATGATTCACTACTTCCTAAGTCGGTATAGGCAACATTTGCCAATAGCACGGCTGCTGGTCCGTTTTGGGGATCAGTGTCAAGGAAACTTTCTGCTAAGGACCGAAGTTTTGGTAACATCTCCTTTGGCAAACGCCAACAGTAGTCTGACAGGCTTGGTGGGAGTGCGGTTTCCCCGTTGGTAACTCCTGCTTCAATTTTTTCTTTGAAATAAGTGAGGAGTTTTTCTTGCATCTCTTCGTCAATTTCTGATATGCCACTTTTTATTGTGAGTCCGAGGCTATCAAGTGAGTTGAGGAATGTGTACCAGTAGTCTGTTGAATCGTATTTATCGAACATTATGTTTCTCCTAATTTATCCATATAGGCTAATTTGAATGATTTGAATCTATTCTGGGTTGTTATGTTCTCTGTTGTCTGAACCAGGACAAGATTATCAGATTACCAAATCAACGGTATGAATGCCATTTAGGCATTCCCCGGGATTACCGCATCAATGTTTTTTGATAAGTATTTATGTCAACTTTTGAATGACAATCTAATGTATCAAACTCTAATCCTGAAAATCTGGTAATCCTGAAAATCCTGGTTCAGACAAAGAACAGGTATACTACCCAACTATTCTAAAAAAATTACAAAAACAAGAAATTACCGAATTAATAAATTAATCTTCATGCAGATTGTGCTACGACTATAGATTTTGTGTAATAAGTTTTTCCAATCTTGCTGTCCAGACTTCGGGTGAATGTACTTTTCCAGAACGTGCTTCAATGACCTTTCCTTCGGTATCAATAAGGATGTAGGCAGGCAGGTCAACTTTACGACTTCCTGAACCGTGCCCGAAACCGAACTGTTCAGCAAGTGCAGCGTGCTTTCCGTCACTATCGGCATAAATGAAGTGTCCTTTATATTTTTGTCTGTGAACAACATTGCGTAGTGCTTCTTCGTCTACCCATCCGCCTATATTGATACCAATTATCTCAAACCCTTTTTCGTGATGTTTTTTGTGCAGTGCATCAATGTCAGTGCGTTCTTGTTCATGTATGTAACCAAAGTGGAGTAGGACAACTTTTCCTTGAAGGGCAGTGGCAGTAATAGGACTTCCTTCTACATCAACTGCGGTAAAATCGGGGATAACGTTATTTAATCGTGTGATCTCTGCCCACTTGACAAGTTGACTTAGTTGTTCTTTTCTTGTATCCACTGAGAGAATTTTCCCATCTCGGTCAATTAACCACTGTGAAGGGACACTGTTAATGCCGAAAAACTGTGCAAGTTCACTTTTCCATCCTTTTCCATCATAGATTTGTAGCCAAGGTATCTGGTGTTCATCAGTAAACTCGCGAATTTCTGTTTCGTTATTATCCAGGCTCACACCGATAACCTCTAATCCTTTGTTGTGATATTCTTCATAAACATCTTTGAGGTATGGAATTTCTGGCGGACAAAAACCACATGACTTTGCGCAGAAATTTAGCACCAACATTTTGCCACGGTAATCCGAGAAAGTTATAGGTGTACCATCCATAGCAACGGTAGAAAAATCTGGAAGTTGTTTTCCGACCCATGCTTCTTGTTTCCATCTAAATTCTGAATGGGGTTGCCACGGATGCTTCAGAGCTAATTCCGTTTCACCGAGTGCTTCGTAGACATCACTCAGTCCTCGTAATGCGTGCCAGTCTTTAGGTTCATGAGCAAGTTTTTGTTGAAATGCCTGTTGCATTTCAGTTATCAACGGTTTACATTTTTTGATAAGTTCGGCATTTTCATCAGGATTGTCCATTAGTGAACGATAGATATAGCAAGGCGTTTTGCCTAATTCTTTATAGAGTTTTGTCAACCAGCTGGACAAGTTTGATTCATCTTGCTGTTTTGCTCTTTCAAACAATCTTTCAAGTGCAGTGAGTGTCATTTTAAACAAAGGATCGTAGGAGTCATCGTAATGACTAATAGCAAAAAAGCAGGTTTCAGGATCGTTGGGTATCAAGACCATCGCTTTTTCAAGCAAGGTAAGTTCACTATCCGATTCACCATAACTGATCCATTTACCGTCCCACACAATTGTTGCTAACATTTTCACAGCGGCACCGTTTTCTGGCTGTGCTTCAAACACTTCTTCAGTAAATTCACGAAGTTCCAGATGCATTGCTTCAGGAAAGTCTGAGATGTGTTTATAAAGGTTTGCGGGTAGGGTAGTTTTGCCATCAACAACCCCTGCTTCAATTTTCGTTTTCAGGTGCTTTAGCAGTTGTTCTTGGTCTTTCTGGGAAAGTCTTCTTGGCGGTGCATTTTTACGCTTTTCAAGGGATTTCAGATATGTTTTCCATATATCTGTATTATGAGATATTGCATCGGTTAAGTCTTGCTGGTCCTTTGATTGTTGCCCAAAATTTCTTCGGAATGCAGCATTTTCCATAGACACCAAATCTCTACACTTTTTAATTTCTAATTTATATTTACCATTTACGGAGGTCTTATTTTCTAAGCTTGCTGTCTCTTCAAAGTGCTGTTTAAAACGCTGAAGTCCTTCTTTTAAGTGCTTATACACTGTGTAAGGGGTTATCCGATGCTGCATATAAAATGCTCTTGCTTCCTGATAACGAGCAGTATTGTCTTGTTGTTTTGCCCACAAATATAGGTTTTCAAGTACCTTGAGAATAACAACCTGTTTTTTGAAATCTCCAAAACCACCGTGGCTACTTCTATATTCGTCAATAATTGCTAAATTCATACACGGGTCATTTGGAATTGTCTCTATATTAGTGTCCAAGAGGGAGGGGCGTTGGGTTTCCCAATTTGCGCGTTTTATTAATGTGAACATCATGGATGCTGCGCTGTTGTCGGGGTCTGACTTGAGAAAACCTTCTACTAATGTTTGTATTTTTGACAGGATATCTTCTGAGAATCGCCAAAAGTAGTTGTGGAGGCCGGGAGGGAGTGCAGTTTCGCCATGCGTTACTCCTTCCTCAATTTTTTCTTTGAGGTAAAGGAGGAGTTTTTCCTGCGTTTCTTCATCCATCTCCAATCCACCTTTTCCTGAAGCGAGCCCGAAGTTATAGAGTGAGTTGATGAAGATGTACCAGAAGTCTGTTGAATCGTATTTATCGAACATTATGGTTCTCCTATATTTTGTTTGTAAAAGGGTGTGTAAAGTTTTGGTTACTTGTCTGAACCAGGATTTTCAGGATTTACAGATTTTCAGGATTATGAGTTTTAGGTATTACGCACCATTTATTGTAGAATCCACAATTAAGTTTACATACGAAAGACTACCCCCCCTTTATCCCCCCGCAAGCGAGGGGAGATCAGGCAGGTGCAAAATGTGTAAATAATTATAGATTTTACTATATAAGTTAGCATAAATTTGTGTCAAAAAACTATTGATGAGGTAATCCTGGTAATCTGTAAATCCTGTAAATCCTGGTTCTGACAAAGGGAATATCAAATAAAATCATTTAATATAATGTAGAATTAATTGTATAATCCACCATAAATAACCTTGCGTATCCAAAGTCGTTATTTATCAAATTTCAAATCATCAAAGGGTTGTCCATCTTGGTCTGTGATACGTAGATAGAATCCCCATCCATATTCTTCATCACATACTTTGACAAGGATACTGTTTTTGCCTGCCTTAAGCGTCACAAGAACAGTATACTTGTCAATTTCTGCACTATGTGATTTTGTATGTGCATATATCTCTGTACCGTTTAGCCAGACTTTGCCTTGATCGTCGCTATCGAAGCGGAGTTGGACTTCCCGTTCATCGGGGGAGGTCACGGTAGCAAAGGCATAGGCGACACGCCAATCAACATCTTTCCCAAGATGGATATAACCGTTTAGTGTGTCATCTGTGGATTTTTGCCAACTCACCTGCTTATTTAGGGTTCTGTATTTTGCGGTTGTGTCAACTTGTGTGATGTTTTCTGGAATGAATGCAGTGTTATAACCGTTTCCATCTGTGTTGTCAAAAGGTCCGAGGATTAACCAGTGGTCTTCAGTGATGAACCTGTTTTTTGTATAAGTTCTTCAGCTTTTTCAAGCATGCCGTTTTCATGATAGAATTGTGCCAAGACGAGAGTAGCATTTAATTGCACGGTCAACTTGTTTGACATATCTTGAATTATTTGATTCAGCATAGAGATGTAACGCTCTTTGTCTTTGGTATTTTTTCCATAATTGGCAATTTTCGCAAACGTCCCGCGCTCAGAACTTGGGGAAGTAATAGAGTTTATTTTTTCTTTTAATTGTTCTAAGGGGTCATAGTTTTCAAGTGAATTTTTTCGTATTGCTTCCCAATCCCAGACGAGTATTGTGCCGCCACCTTCTATGCTTGCCAAATTTTTGCTATCAGACGAAAACACCAACTTCCCCTCTCTATTCATATCTCCGTCAATTGTGGATAATTTGTCTCCCGTTATCATATCCCATAACACGATTTTGCCGTTTGATTCAGTTATGAGCATGGTATCATCGGGTGAGAACACTAAAGTACCTGAGCTTGGCATCTTCATTTTATCAATATGAGTTTGTTTCTTGGTATCAAACAAAAAGGTTTGTTTTTGATTACTCACAGCAAGTAAGTTTCCATTTGACGAAAATGCCAGATCATTAATAGGTTCCCTACCGGTTACCCTAATGGAGCGATCTCCGCCACCCTCTCTTATTTTTAACGTGTCGTCCAGGTTCAACCCTTCAAAGAGGGTAGTTAATTCATCTCCAGTTTCCACATCCCACATCTGTACACGTCCGCTCATTGTTCCACTGACAAGTTTTTTTTCATCTGGTGAGAAAACTAACGCAGTGATTGACAAAGGTGAATAGGAAAGGGTAAACATTTCTTGTGGATTTTCCGCTGGATCTGCGAGATATATTTCATATTTTTCACCGGTCTTTGTTTTCCACAAGTGTATTATTCCAGCATCACCGACAGCTAATGTTTTTCCATGAGGGGATAACACCATTTTTGACAGGGAATTGATGGTATTAAATCGGCAGGTAAAAGTTGTCAACTCTTGTCCGGTGTAGACATCAGTTAAATGAATTTTCCCATTGCACACTGCGATTAGTCGCCCAGGACCAGGAAATGGTTGAAATTCACGTTTATTGTTTTCTAAACGGGGACTTGCGATTTTTGTTCCATCAGCAGAAAACGCGAAATATGGGAACCAAGTATTTCCTGTTCTTATGCTCATGAACCTGAACCTACTTATAGAATTGACTTCGGGTTTATGTAATGTTTTCAGATCCCAAAAAGTCAGTGTACCATTGTCCGCGATACTGGCAAGTATAGAGTTGTCCTTAGAGAAAGCTGTCGTGTGTACCTGTGCTGTGTGTCCTGTAATACGTGTTGGTAGTGGTTTCCTTGTCTCAATATTCCACAACTGGACGGTGCCGTCTGAGCTGGCAGTAGCGAGTGTACTGCTATCCGGTGAAAAAGCTAATGCAGCTACAGCACCGATATGTGTAGTGAAAGTAGCGAGAGATTTACCAGTAGTGGCATCCCACAATTGGACTGTTGTATCATTACTTCCGATCGCTAATATTTTTCCATCTGCGGAGAATGCTAATACGTTTGTATCACCCTTGTGTTTTTGGAGTGTGAGTAACTGGTTGCCAGTAGTGGTGTCCCATAGTAGTACCGCTTTGTCTCTGCTTCCACTGGCAAGACGTGTGCCATTGGGGGAAAACGCCAACGCTATAATATAGTTTTCTATACCTATTATTTCTGCGTGTCCATCCAGGGTGGATACCTTTTTGCCAGATACTATATCCCATAACTTAATTAGACCATTTTTTCCACCAACGGCAAATTTATCTTGCGTTAGTGCATAAACTTTAGGATATTCCAATGGTGAACTAAGTTGCTTTTTTACATCCTTTACATCTACCTGTTTAGTGTCAAGATTTATCGTACTTATTGAATCGATTCCACTTTTTCTGTAATTTCCTGATGCAATGCTGACAAGCGTTTTGCCATCTTCATTGAATCCTAACGCTACTGATTTGGGAGGGATTTTAGTAAGTGGCACTTTACAAAAAGTCGTGGTATCCCACATCTGGAATTTTCCACCAGTAAACCAAGTACTACCTCCGTTTACGAGGTAACGTCCATCTGGTGAAAAAGCGAGTGAGCTGCACGGACCAGGGAATAGGTGAAATTCCTTACCTGTATTGGCATCATATAGCCAGATACCGATAGGACTTCCGAGTGCAAGTTGGTTGCCATCTGGTGAAAACTGCATAGTGGTAATACGCCCTTTCCCCAAACGCGCTTTTGCATGTTTCGGTAATCTCCATTGTGAAAAGTGTTGTACTGTTCCATCTGCCTGTACTGTTTTAGATAGAGGTAAGTTTTCCTTAGGTTGCTGTTCAGGAATTGCTTCATTGTCTTGTGCGTTTACATTGCCAAGTTGTTTCTGTAAATTGGGTTCTAACACAAGTTTTGCCATGATGGGTGCTTCAACAATATCAACCGTTGTCTCTGTGTTTGCCTCAAAGTTATAGGGTTGCTGAAAACGTGCCAAGAATTTGCTGTTTCCAAAACCTAACATGAGCAACACGACTACAACTGTTGATGCAGCGAATAACCATGGCATGAAGGGTTTACTTGCAGTTGGTGCAGCGGGTTCTGTTTGTGAAATCTCTTGCATGATGTTATCCTTGAGAGTGGGCGATATTTTGAAGTGTTCCAGTGCTTCTCTAATCATGGGTTCTTCCCGCTTGAGTCTATGTCTGGCGCGGCGAAGTTTGCTTTTAATCGTATTTGAGGAGACACCCAGAAACTCGCCAATTTCTGAACACGACATTTCCCCGAAGTAATGCAATGTTACGACAGTTCGGTCACTTTCCTGTAGTTTTGCAAGCAGTTTTTTCACAACGGTACGTTTTGCTTCTGCAACTGTTCGCTCCTTTTCTTCAACGATATATTCAGAGTATAATGTTTCTTCTAATTGTTCATTGTCATTCTCTTGAAGATGCTCAAGTGATTCTGTCTGCACACGTTTTTTTCGTAGCCACGCCATGCAACACCGTCTTGTGATAACGGACAACCAACTCCCAAAACATTGGGGTTCTTTCAAGGAACGCAGTTCTTTATATGCTTTCAGGAATGCGTCTGAGGTTATTTCTTCGGCGAGATGAAAATCACCGAGAATTCTCCATGCAAGGGCGTGAACTTGCTTTTTATATTTTTCATAAAGGGATGAGAATGCGCTGTCATCGCCTGTGAGGGTGCGTTGGATGAGTTCGGTATCGTTGCGTGTCATTTGTCACCTCTTGCGAATAGATAATTTTATTAGTTCTTTATATCTGTGACGCGACTTTGTGTGGGATCGGGTGCATATTTTTTGATATTGGCGGAATTTGTATTAAATTGTACTGATTCAAAAAGATAAAGTTCCTTCATGTGGATGGACACCATTCTTAGTGTAAAAAGGACAAGATTTTGTAGGTCCAAATCAACGGTATGAATGCCTTATTGGCATTCCCCGGGTAGAGCTTGCGAAACCCGACATGCGAGACTGGATACGATTGTGTCGGGTTTCACTGCGTTCTACCCGACCTACGACATAAGCTTAAAATCAAATTTATTTATGCACCCTCCTCGCTTAACTATTATGGTGAATTATACCATTTCTATTGAATTTTCTCTCATTACTGGTTGTTAGAAATGAAACGGAGAAAGGCACAAACTGGCAGTTTATGCTACAAAAAAGAGACAATATCCATTTGAAATGCACAAACTGGCAGTTTATGCTACCATAAAGAGTCACTTCAATTAGAAATGGTATTACAAAAAAGGGTGTTGCCTAACGAATGATAGAGCATAGTTCTTGTTGTTAGAACTTGCGTCAATATCAAGCGATATTTAGACAACACCCTTAGTTTGTACTGTTTTACAGTCAATAGGTGCCGCGTATCTCATAAAAGCAATTTTTTTCAAATTGATCGTATTGCGTGTTTGGTAAACCGGGGTTAGAAACCCCTCCTACCATTTATGAGATAGGGAGTAATTACTCAAAATATGCTGCGTTGATTTCGATGAAATGTTCCCATTCTTCTGGTACATCTTCTTCCATGAAGATAGCCTCGACGGGACATTCCGGTTCACAAACACCGCAGTCAATGCATTCTTCCGGATCAATGTAGAGCATTTCGACGTCTTCAAAGTCATCCTGTGCATCAGTTGGATGTGGGTGGATGCAATCAACTGGACAGACATCAACACATGAACTGTCTTTTTCGTCTATGCAGGGTTCACAAATTACATAGGTCATTATAAAATCTCCTTTCTATTATATTATAACGTACTCATTATCTACTTAAACACTGTTTCTTGTTTTTTGTAAAAATCAGCGTTTATTTCTATATAATGCTCCCATTCTTCAGGTACATTTTCATTAAAATATATAGCTTCAACAGGACATTCTGGTTCACATACACCACATTCGATACATGTATCTGGGTCAATAAAAAGTTGGTCAACCGCCTCATATTCTTCGGCTTCCCATCCAGGATTCGGGCGAATAGAATCACAGGGGCAAATATCAACACATGAACTGTCTTTTACATCAACGCAGGGCTCACAAATTACATAAGTCATCTGTTTGTTCCTTTTAATATTATATCCTATTGTATGAATTTGTCAAGAATTGTTTTATTTTTTGAAATAATCAGCGTTGATTTCGATGAAATGTTCCCATTCTTCTGGTACTTCTTCTTCTATGAAGATAGCTTCAACGGGACACTCATATTCGCATATTCCACAATCGATGCATTCTTCTGGGTCGATGTATAGTTGGTTTACTTCCTCAAATTCATCTGGTTCTTTGTCTTGCATTGGGTGGATACAATCCACAGGGCATATATCGGCGCAGACGTGATCTTTTACGTCAATGCAAGGTTCGCAAATTACGTAGGTCATTTGGAAATCCTCCTTCTTGTATGTTATTCATTAGATATATTGTTATTATGAGAAAGAAAATAAATATCTCCAAATAAGCAATAGTAGTATTAACGTTTGTGATAAAATCTATCTGAAAACCCTAAAGCTAGAGAACCCTGATGGCAAGGCGGTATTCACATCAGCAGATTCCCAATGAATTTCAGGGTTTTGTACGTTCTTTGAATATCTATATTCACCTTGGATATAACGGATACCAACCATAATCTTTAATCTATTGGTGAGTTCCCACACTTCAGCGATATGTATTGGGTCGTCTTGGTTTTTAAGTATTCTAAAACCGTTATGGAGCAGTCGCACGTGTAACCCGTGTCTTACCAGTAAAGATGCGAGATGATTTGCCAATGTGTTGACTTCCGAAAACAGAAGTTCTGCGTCAATTTCCTTGTGGTGTAGACTAAAACCACTGTGACGTACTGGAACATTTATGCCCTCTTTTTCTAACAGTGCTTCCAGTTTTATCATATCTTCATTGCGATAGTCTACCCCTTCATCAGTTAGAATTTCTAATTGATAACCACTGTCAACAACAGTTAAAGGGAAAGCTTGTTCAACGATTAAAGAATCCAGTATACCCCTTATTTCTGTCGTACGATGTGTGTCCAATGCCAGACACGTTGTTGCCTCATCCCTTTCTTTTATAGGTAGTCCTGCAGAGATGTTCCAACTGCGATTATTTTCTATAGACCATTGTGTTAATACTTCTCTTGCTCGTGAGCGTGTATCACCACTTCCTGGACCGAAAACCAGAATAGGTCCACAATGCGTAACAGTAGCACGGATTGGTAATTTGAGTTCGTTAATTAAGGTGTTGAGTAATTCCTTTACTTTATTCGGATTCATCATTTATTCTCCTTTGGTAGGGGTGTTGCTAAACTGAATTAATAATAAGGGCTGCTTGTGAACAGTTTTACATAGTTCCAATTAATATCCGATTTCCATTCTGGTTTCACTTTTTTTATATTTCCCATACTGTTTCCACTTGCACTATAATTAATTCCAGATATTTGATTCGTTCAGGTTAATATGTATGTGAATTTCGTGTCTATGTGTTGATAATTATGGCAAAGCAGTATTTATATCTGCGTGTGTCCAGTGAATGTCTGTATCCAAACCGGGTACTATGTACCCGTGACCACCTTGGACATAGCGGATGCCTACCATAGTCTCCAATCGATTTGTCAACTCTTGCACCTCTGCGATATCAATTTCGTCTTCTTGCTTTTTATGCACTTGAAAACCTATATGGAGTAATTTTACGTGTAGTCCGTATTCTATCAACAAAGACGTGAGATGTTTTGTCAATGTTTCGGCATCAGAAAACTGAACTTCGGTGTCGTCTTCTTTATGCCGTATGCCAAAACCGTTGTGCCGTACTGGAATTTCTAAACCTTCTTTTTCGTACATTGATTCCAGTGTTATCATCTCTTCACTCCGATAATCAACGCCTTCATCTATTAGGATTTCCAATCGATACCCGCAATCAGTCACTTTCAAAGGCAGTGATTGTTCTGTAATGAGTGATTTGAGGATAGTCTTTACTTCTGAGGAACGGTGGGTGTCTAAAGCCAGGCGTGTTGTTAGTTTATCACTTTCTGCGACGGTGCGTCCGACAGAAATGCAATGACTCAGAATTTCTCCATCCATCCACTCTTCTACTATCTTTTCTGCTCGTTCTCGTTTGTTTGTATTTCTGTTACTATGTCCAATAATCACTTTCGGTCCGCTATCGTAGATATAGATAGGAAGATTGAGTTCTTCAATTAAACCGTTTAGTATTTCTCTAACTTTGCTTGGATTCATGGTTCAGTCTCCTTACATTAGAAATAGAATTGTTGTCAAGTTTAGCCTTACAGAGCGATTTAACGCCTTGGAAACCGCCACAGAGATTGACGAATATTAGCACTTATACAATTGGTAGACTTGAAGTCATCCTCTGATGGTGGTGTGCGGTATGAATTCAATCTGTAGTTAATGCCGAGGGTTTCATCAATCCGTTTGGCAATCTCACTTATCTGTGAGAGGGGAATGTTGGATTCAGAAGTTTTCTTTAATCTGAAACCTCTGTGGAATAGTTTTGCTTTGATGCGTTTCTCCTTTAGTACTATTTCGAATTTCTTCGCGACACTTTTTAGCTGTGCGATCAAAGCCTTAGCCTCTGTTTGTTTCTCTAACCGAAATCCACCGTGCAGGATTTTGACAGGGTAACGCGATGTATCATCCTCAGCCATAGTAACCAGTCGGAAGCCGTGGTCTGTGAAAGAGAGAGATAGTTCTTGTTCTTTGATGATGGATTCAAGCAGCGTTTCAACTTCCAAAGATTCCAACAATTCTTTTGCAGGTGACGTAGCGTCAGTTTTTGTATAAAACTCCATAATATCTGCGCGTCCGGGATGGCGCGTGTATATTTTACCATCTTTGTTCCATTGGTGGATAACATCCTTTATACGTTCTTCTGTGGTGTAGTCTGATCCACCACGGTATCGTTCAAGTTCTGTATCAACCACATTGATTGGCAGTTCCTGCGCTGCGATTAAAGTTATTAGTAGTTCCTTGACATCATTCGGTGTCATGTGTGTCCTCCTTTTAGTGTAAGAATGTATATAGACTAAAAAGGTTACATAAAATCCATTTTGCTATACCACTCTATTTTGTATCATTTTCTATTCCAAAAATGTTGTCGAATTCACCGGGATACTCAGTTTTCATCCAGGAACGAATTCTTTTCTTGGCACGATGAAATCGAACTTTAGTTGCTGATAGATTGATCTCCAATTTTTTTGCGATGTCTTCCAACAGCATTTTGGGGTTTGCGAGTTTCATTTCAAATACTTTTTGTTCGGAAATAGGCAGTCGTTGTGCAAGCGCGTAAACAATTTCCATCTGTTCTTTTGCAATGATGCGATAGATAGGTGAACGGTGTTCAAGGTCTACCAAATATGCTTCTGGGCTTCCCTCAATTGAACCGATTTCGAGTTTTCTCTGTTCTTGTCGGAAGTGTGCTGCGATGAGTTGGTGCGCGATGCTAAACAACCAACTGGAAAAACTTTTGGGATTCCGAAGTGTGCGTAGATTCTGATGCACCTTAATAAACGTCTCTTGCACGAGGTCTTGCGCGGTTTCCCAATTCCCAACGCGCCTATAGAAGAAGCTGAGCAAAGGACCTTCATAACGGTGGTAAAGGATCTCAAATGCCCCGTCATCATCAATGTCTATATTTTGATGTATTAGTTCTTCGTCGTGAAGTTCATCCATAACACTACACCTTTTATATTTTAACCCAAGTTGCTACCTACAAAATTTTAGACACGCAACACCGTTTTTTACAGAGAATAACTCATTTTCGCAAGATTTTGTAGCAATCCAGTTTGCGCCCTTACGACACAATCTGGAAGATTGTGCTACTTATGTAACAACTTAGGTTATTTTAGCTTCTCAAAATCAGCAGCACCAATTGGTTTGTGTAATTGTTTAATTCTGTTTACCTTCAATCTCTGTTTTAACGAGTTCACCAAGTAGGTTATTTCTTGCATTGACTGAGAGCACCTTACCATTAGGGTCAATCAGAAACGGTGCTGGAATACCACGCACACCATACTGCTTTGCGAATACGCCGCGAAAGCCATCTTTATCCAAAATTTGTCGCCACGGCATCTCTTTTTCGTTGATGAATTCACGCAATACTGCTTCGTCTTTGTCAAAACACACCCCAATGACATCAAAACCTTTGTCGTGATATTTCTCGTATACTGCTTTAACGTTGGGTATTTCTCCGAGACAGGGGCCACACCACACCGCCCAAAAATCAAGTAGTACCACTTTTCCGCGGTAGTCTGTAAGTGAAATAGGGTTGCCATCAAGGTCAACTGTTGCTGATGAGAAATCGGGCAAGATTTGTCCCTTCCATGCTAAAGTCGGATCTTGCTTTAGCTGATATTGGCGGGCAAGTTCGGTATTTCCTAATTTTTCATGGATATTAGTGAGAGCGTTTAGAGCATCCCAATCGTCCGGTTTTTGTTCCAATACCTTCTCAAAAACGGGTTGTGCTTCCTTAAAAACTGCTTTCACCGTTTCAGTGTCGCCTAATGTTTCGTGAATCTCAGCTAACATCCGTGCAGCTGCCCAATTGTTTGGTTTATGCTCTAACTGTTTCTTCAAGATAGTTTGTATTTTGCTAAACACGACATTCCACCGTTCAATGAATGGATCGTCTGTATTAAGCCCCTGATAGATATCATTTGGATTTTGCCAGACTTCACTATAATCGTATAATCGGTATATCCATTCACATTGTATCTCTTGAGAAGCGTCTTGAAGTCTCTCAAACATTTTTTCCAAAGATTGGAGTGCATTTTCGTCTTCTTCATAGGATCCATATTGCATAAAGGCAAAGAAGCAGATTTCAACATCCTTTGACAATTGTTCTATTGCTTTTTCCAATAGTGGACGTTTTTGATTGAATGGAATCGTTACATTAAGTACTTTCAACGTTTCTATCGCCAAGTATTTTGCTGCTGCACCATTGTCTGGTTGGCTTTCTAATGCCCCTTCAGCATGAACACGCAGTGCCCATCGCATCTCTTTTGGGAAGCGATAGATGTAATCTATCAGATCGGGTGGCAGCGATGTTTTTCCATCAGAAACTCCTTCATCAATTTTTGATTTGAAATAGTTGATTAACTTTTTCTGAACATCTGGTGCTACTTCCCAATCAACGGTTGCGAGTCCACGGTTTTCAAGCGTATTCAGACAGTCATTCCACACATCGGCATTACTTTCTTTCATGGTTATTTCTCCTTTTTTCTGATTGCTATTTTGAGCGTGCTTTTATATGTAAGAATGTAAATCAAAGAAAAAGGTTACATAAAACTGATGGGCTGCGATGTTCGGGGGTTAGATTGGAAGGATTGTAAATAATTAAAGAGGATTTTATACCATTTCTATAAATTATTGTCTCATTAGAACGGTTGTTATGGTAGTCATTCTTTAGGCACAAACTGGAAGTTTATGCTACATAAAAGAGACATTATTAATTTGAAATGGTATTAGTAGGAAATAGGGGTGCTCAAACGAGAGAAAAGTGTGAAACCTTGGATGGTATCAACTATCCCGCTGCAAGTCGTTTTTTCTGTTCTTCCAGCATTTTCTTTTGGCGTTTGATACGTTCTGGTACTAATCGTTCGCGCGGTGCTTCTGTTTTGAAGTCTAAGCGGTCTTTCCCTAATCCCTGCAAGACTGCCAACTCCACAGGTGAGAAATCGTCAGGATTGTCACGGTTGAAATTCATCGGTTCTTTGAGTGCGACGGGCGGGTTTGTAATAAAACGTGCGCGCCCCGATGGATTATTAGATGCAGAGTGTAAGATAAACGGATGTAATAGGACAACATCCCCTGCATTCCCTGTGATTTCTACAAAGTCCTTGCACTTCTCGACCAATTGACCGAAACCATCTCCGGGGCGGAGTCCTTGTGGGTTTTCAAACAGATGCTGTGCCACGTGCTGTACTGAATCGCAAGCTACAAAAGTGCCGCCGCTTTTCGGTTGAATATCAGACCAGACAACGATAGTGAGCAGTCCTTGTTCGGGACTGTCCAAGAAGTGGCGGAAGAAATCGCCATCCTTGTGCCAACCCCAAAGGTATTTTTCAGGCGGTATCCACTCTTTTTCTGCACCTAAGGCAAAGTTAATGATAAATCCATCACTCCATGATGGTTGTGTATTGGCAATTCTATCTTCACCACCGAGTATGTCACAGATAGCGTCCCAGGCTCTGGGTGCGATTTCTCGAATGGGTTTACGGTTCATGGTGGGCATGTGAATGCGCGATTCCTGCCAAGTTGATGCGTCTTCGGGGTCATATCCGAGGCGTTTGAAAGCAAATGCGCGCCATTCCGCTGCTAACTCGCGTGAAAAGCAGTCTTTCAGGACAACGTGTCCTTTTTCAATGAAATGTTGGACATCTGATTCTGTAAGTGTTTTGTAAGTTTTTGCCATGTGATTCCTCTTATTTTTTACTAAAATCTAAAAATATGTGCACACTCCCCGGTAGGTGCGGTTTCCTAACCAATGCAGAATACGCGTGTGGTATTCTGCATTGGTTAGGAAACCGCACCTACCGAAATCGCAATGTAATAGTGATTTTAGATTTCACTATAAATTCTCTAACAGTGTTTCCGCAAGTTTAGTAGCGAATTCATCATCGTTAATGTGGGTATCCATCTCAATGACTGTAACATTGTTGCCGATGTGTGTGTTTAGGCTTTCTCTCCATGCGTCTCTCGCTTCGGGTGAATCAAAGGGTTGTCCTGTTTTATCAATGGCAGAAACGCCTTGTGTGGGAATAAGGACGGTCGTAGGTCCTTTTGCTTCGTTGAGTTTGTGTGCCATGATTTTGCCTAATTCAGCAGTTTCTTTAGGGGTTGTTCGCATGAGTGTGACCGTTGGATTGTGTTGATAGAAGTGGCGTTGCTTGAATTTTTCTGGTACGGTATCTGGCGGGCCGAAGTTGACCATATCTAAAGCACCGGGGGCGATGACTTGTGGTAACCCTGCTTGTCCTGCGGCTTCTAATCGTTCGGGACCGGCACTGAGAATGCCACCGACCAGTTCATCCGCGAGTTCTGTTGTTGTTACGTCCAGCACACCTGCAAGGAATCCGCCTTTGACGAGGTCTTCCATTGCGCGTCCACCTGTGCCTGTTGCATGAAAAACGAGTACTTCGTAACCTGCGGCTTCAAGGATTTCACGTGCTTTTGTGACACAGGGGGTTGTTACGCCGAACATTGTTGCAGCGATGAGGGGTTTGTCTGTCGTTGCTTCGGGTGTATCAGCAGTAACCATCCCAACGATTGCCCCTGCAGCGTTTGCGAGTATCTGTCGTGATAAGCGGTTGATGCCTGCAATGTCAACGACAGAATACATCATGCAGATATCTTTTGACTGCACATAGGGGCTTGTATCACCAGAGGCGAGGGTAGAGACCATGAGTTTCGGCACGCCGATAGGTAATGCCTGCATGGCTGTTGTACCTATGGTTGTTCCTGCAGAGCCTCCGAGTGAAATTATACCGTCAATTTCATCTGCAGCATGTTTTTCAGCAATGAGCGTTGCTGCGCCTTGTGCCATCACAGCGACACTATTACCGCGATCTCCTTCATCACGTAACGCTTTTAGCGATGTGTTACCAGCTTGTGCAACTTCATCAGCAGAAATATCTGGTTTCAACTGTGGTTCCCCCAAGATGCCTGTATTGACAACGCATGTTGAAATACCACTTGTTTCTATCTGTTCTTTGATGAAGGCAAATTCTAACCCCTTTGTATCCATTGTTCCAACGATGCAAACTGTTTTCGCCATCGGTAGATTCCTCCGTTATGTCTGTTAGGTTGTGTTGGCAATTATATGGAGCGTATTAAAATATGTCAAGTCAATTCGGATTTATACAGATGGGTGTAGAGTTTTTTGCAACCATGCTGTCTGAACCAGGATTTTCAGGATTTACAGATTTTCAGGATTATGAGTTTGAGGTAGGACGCACCATTCATAAGTTGGCATAAATCTGTATCAAAAACTATTGATGAGGTAATCCTGGTAATCTGTAAATCCTGAAAATCTTGGTTCAGACAAAGGGAACATCAAATCGACAATAAACATACAATCTATTTATTAGCGTATGTTAACATATTCACCTAAAATACCTAAAACTAAATAACCCCGGATTTATGCAGATCAGTAGACATGAATATCAATTTTTGCTACTATGTTCTAATACGTTACCATTAATATTGTATAGGAGCAAAACTCATGGAATTTGTCCAGTTGACAGATACGCAACGTGAGGAATTTGAGGAAAACGGATATTTTATTGTGCGTTCTGTGCTTGATGAGGAGATGATCGCGCGTTTAACTGAAGCAGGTGATCGTATTGTAGATTCAATGGATACCGATGCGCAGTATGTTCACAAGCGTGATGGATTGGTGCAGGAACCTGCGTTTGCTGAACTGACATCACAGACAAAAGCGATACCGTTAGTCATTCAGCTGCTTGGCACAAATCTACATATTACTAACACTGCCCTGCTTTATAAGCGTCCGCAACCGCCTGAACTGCCAGAAAATCGTGGATGGCATCGGGATGTCGGTTTGCATTTGGACCTTGGTCACAAGAATTGCCCGCGTGTTGGGTTGAAGGTGGCTTACTGCCTAACCGATTGTAACGTGCCGAATTCTGGGGCGACTTTGTTTATGCGAAAAAGCCATATTTCAGGTGAACCTTTAGGCATTCCGGAAGGTAAAATTGATCCGATTGAACCCTACGATGAACCGCTGCTGTGTGCAGGTGATGCCTATTTCTTTGAAAACCGTATCTATCATACCACTGCCCTTAACTTGACAGATAAAACCGCGAAGATTGTCATTTACGGCTATCACTATACTTGGCTGAAACCGGAAGGCTATCTCCTATATTATAATGACAGACTTCAACCAGACGCAGAGGTGCTGAAAAACGTTGACGACATCGGTAAACAGTTTCTTGGTGGCGGGGGTGGTGCGGTTGCAGCATGGGCTGCAGCACACAATCTTAATATAGAACAGGAACCACAAGTCGTTACAATTTGATGCGAACCAATGATTTGGCAGATGGATTTCTGTTTTGTAGGTTGGGTTGAGTTTGCGGAACTTGACCTATGAATTTGGTCGGTGGAATTCAGGGAGTGTGTAGACACCTCTGCGTAAGCGGATGATTTTACCTTCATCTAAGAGTCGCTTGAGTTCATTCCCTATTGCTTGCGGGCTGCTATCAATCGCTGCGACGAGGGACGCTGTTGTTTTTTCACGGCCGGAGGACAGTAGAAAGAGGATTTGTTCACGGTATGGCACGCGGGGAATGTTGCCCCCACGTAATTTATTCAGGACACGGTTCGCTTGCCGTGAGGAACAACCTAAGACCCGTTCCACCTCTTTTCTGTTGGAATCGGCATTGAGTTTATCACGTTCTGCTTCAAAACGTTCGCGTGTGTAGATGGTTTCCTCAAGTTTGTCTAACCTGCCGGCGATCTCATAGTCTTCCCAGTCAAAAAGGCGAGTTTCGGGTCTATCGGTGATGTCTGGTAGTTCGTAGTTGTTGAGCAGCATTACGGTCTTGCCGTTGTTTCGGTTCAAACCTACGCGTCCGACAATGTGTATGAGTAACCCCACAACCTTTTGATGATGTATCTCTTGTATGCGTTCATCTTTATAGTGGTCTGCCCATATTTCTTCATCGTAATTGAGTGGTTTTTCGTGATTTCCGAACAACATCCGCGCATGTTGTAAAGTGAAATCTATTTTCCATCGCGGCGTACCGATTATCCATAACACTTGTGTTGTTTCAAGATTTATATTGTTGTATAGAAAAGTTTTGAAACTTTTTATAAAACAGACATTCGGTTTTGTTGTGAGATCCTGTAATTTTTGCACAATAGGTATATTTGTAACAATCGCGTGGTTTATATTCAGGTCTTTTTCAATTTCAGCGCGGATTCCGATGATATATTGTTCCCCCATTTTCGTCAACTCCATTTGGTTTGTGTAGCTATTGTAGTTTTGCGTTACACTTTTAGATTTGCTGCTTGTGCGTATTTGAAAAACTTTGTTGTCCTGCTTCCACGCTGCGGGTTCAACGCGAATGACATCCGTGTTCTCATTTGGGAATATCCTGTAAAGTTGCTGTTCGGTGTGGAAGGTTGTTGTAAATAGAAGACGTTTGATTTTTGGATGCAGCTGCGGTGGTAACCAAAATATAAGATGGCTTTTGTCCCATTGCATGGGGCATCTGCGTACCGTGTGTAATGCTTGAAGAAGAGCTTCAAACGGTGCCAATATGTCCAGTCTGGATCTGGGTAGACGGTGGGAAATGCTTCTATCTTCTCTACGGTTCGGACATCAAGGATACCTAATGCGATTGCTTGTGTGATGTCTATTGGGATAGAGATTTCTTCGTTAGGTGTAAAGGTATGTGGTGATAAAGTAGGCAGTCCCCTTGCGTGCAGTCTATCTTCTGCCTCGGTATCCAAGGGGATGTATGCACTTGCCCCCTCTTTAAAATCAATTGCAAAATGTGCTAATACCTTTTTTGTCTCTGTGTCCAGCGTATTACGTTCTACGACTCTGCCATGTATATTAATGTAACACATCTGCTTTATAATTTCATCTTCATGCTGTTTGAAAGCTTCAAAAACAGTGCGAACCTGACTAATTGGGTTGCTGTAAGGTTTGTCAGAGGTTTCAATTGCATTCAGAAGTGCGACTGCGAAGTTTCCTAAAACCTTTCCTCGCCAGTTGACGCTCCATCCTTCTATGGCTTCGCGTAATAACACACATTCGAGAAAGAGGTCTTCAATTGATGTTTTACGTTCATCAATGATACAAACATCTTACTGTGGCTGTTTGGCGTTCAATATGTGTTGTAGTAAGTGTGCCTGCCGGGGTTCTATAAAGAGTTTTCCGATCGCGGAGATCTTTGCGTTTGCGCTTTGTAATGTTAGAGGTTGTGATAAAAAGCCGCGTTCTTTGCATGCTGTATAAACGGGACAGTTTGGACAGATACTTTCCTGGGGATTGCCGCCCTTTGCTTCAAGTGCCTGGCACCGTTCGGGATCTTCACACATATTGCCGTGCTGGAAAGGATTTTCCATGCGTATGTTTGCCGGTATATCTTTGACCTGCTCCCATCGGTATAGTCTTGATTTCCAGCGTGCAATGGTGGTTTGGCAATTTGTTCTGTACCGTTTTTCTGCTGCTTTTGCTAAACTGTAAGATGCAATGTTTAGGCAGGTTGCGTTGTTGTTCAGGAGTTCTGTTTCTGTTTCGGAGTTCACTAATAAACCTGCATCGGCAGATGTGAGTGCAAGAATTCGGGTATCGCGCTTCAAAAGTTGCTGTAATTGCGTCTGTTGGTTTTTCAGGGATTGATATTGTTTTGGTGCTGTTTGAGATTTTTGGAGTTTCGGTGGTAGACGTTTTATTGCCAATGGACTGAGCTCGCCCTTCCGAATAGCAGCAATTTTTTCGCTAATTTGTGTTTTAGATGAAATGTCTGTGTCTTTCCATATCTCAGTTATCTGCACAGCTTTTGTTGGTATCTCGGTATTCGGGGTCGCTGCGCGTATCCATACAACGTCTCGATCCTCCCACATTAAGACGGAGGTATCATCTTTGCTCCAATAGTAAAATCCGTTTGATTCTTGAACATAAGCAAATCCGCGTTTTATGAACGCTTCTTTTGCAAGATCAAGGTTGGCAGAATTGAAATCGGGTAGGCACACATCGAGAGTTTTGAGAATTTTTGTTTTCGGTGTTTCAGGTTCATGGAGTGCGTCACGCAGTTTATTTATTGGGGCAAACACGACCTCTTTCGCAATAACAGGTGGGTCTAATAGGTTGCCTAACAGAATTTCATACCGCGTATCCCAGGGACTGTATCCTTTGTCCCCACGTACTTCCAGATATATTTCACGTTGGTTGAGGTTGTCTTCAATTGGTATCCATTTATGGATAAGGAATTTTTCTTCATCGGTGTTGGGGTGTAGGTAATTTTGGATTCTGCAGGAGAAGCGAATGCCTCCGGATTTTGTCAAGGTCAACAATGGGGTCGCTGTTGTATTCAAGAGTGTTTCTATGCATGTAGCAACAGCATCTGGTGCGTCACAAATAGCGGTATATTTGAATTCAAAGTCGTACCATCGTGCCCCCTTATGTCCCGATGGCATGCCTGTATATATCTGTATACCCCACGAATCCCTCCATTGTCTCATACTCCAATCTGTTGATACTTGTTGTCGTTTGAACCGCTTCCCACCAAAATCTTGTGGGAAGTGGTCGTTTTCGGTAGCGTGTCCTAACGGCATAATTGAAATATTTGCTTTTTTAAGCTCTTCGACTGTCAAGGGGTTAGCTCGCGCACAATGGACCTTAATTTGATACGGCAAGAGTTTATACATCGCAAGTGTTACGACGGTTTTACGTTGCCGGAGTGAGTCGCTTTCTGCATGCCGTGTGTGGCATTGCTGTATTATATCTTCTAAGACATTCATGTTATGTATTTATAGTGAATTAACGTAAGTTTGATAAATTAGATTTTTGAATTCGGCAGAATACGCCAAATCAACGTTATGAATGCTATATAGCATTCCCCGTATGGTATTCTGCATCTATGTTGGTATTACGTTTAACATTTCAGGGTTGATGTGCGTTTTATTGCACATTCATACCCATGATAACTCGATGAAAAATGTATAGCAGATTCAGGGTTTTGGAGGAATCTTTCAACTAACCTAAAAATGTCAGATCTGGGCATTTGCCGTTGCTCAGATCCTTTGTATGTGGGATTCGGTTTGTGTTTTTGGGATTAAAAACCTTCCCTACTCTAAACCCCAGAGAGGCGAATTGTGTTTTCGCACGAGATTAAAATGAGAATGAAAAGCATCACGACTCAAAAACTGTCCAAACCATAGTAATTAGAATAAATGATTTTACATTAATTGTCAACTAATAATTTCATTAAAGCTAACCTAAGTTGCCACCTACTTTCAGAATATTCTTGTTGGAGTGGTTTCTAACCCCGATTTATGACAAAACGCATCAAAATTCGTTGTTTTTATGTTTTCTGTTATCAATCGGGGTTAGAACCCCTCCAACAAATAATAGATAGCAACTTGGGTTAAGGCTATATGAAACTGTGGTGAAATATGGAAATAATCTGAACCAGGATTTTCAGGATTTATAAATTTCCAGGATTTTTCTCATCAAGGTTTTGTGGTGAGGATTGATGTCAACTTTTGAATGGCAATCTAATGCACCAAACTCCAATCCCGGGGAATGCCAAAAGGCATTCATACCGTTGATTTGAAAATCCTGGTTCAGACAAAAATCTTGGTTCAGACAACAGAATATTAGCAAAAAAACGAATTTTCTTAAGAAATTTACATTTTAAGCAGATTTTTTGTAAAAAAAGTGGTTTTTTCTGTAATTTTTATTTGACTTATAACGTATAACGACTTGTGCCAGTTAATTAC